>CAMLRA010000015.1 GCA_946482325.1 uncultured Chromatiaceae bacterium
CTTAAGGTGCTGTTTTGGCTTTCTCCCACGGTGGCGTACCGGCAAACATTTCGACTAAATAATCAATCAATACCCGCACTTTTACGCTCAGATGGCGGCGACTGGGGTACATCGCCAGCACATCGATATCCGGCAGCGCAAAACCCGGCAGCAGCGGCACTAAAGCGCCGGATGCCAGATCTGGCCCGATTAAAAAACTCGGTTGCCAGATAATACCGGCGCCGGCCAACGCCATGGCTCTGGCGGTATCACCATTGTTGGTATGAATTTTCCCCCGGACTTTGACCTGATGTGCTTTGCCGGCGCTGTCAGTGAAATGCCATTCGTCGCCGGAATAGAGATACGTAATGCATTGATGCTCGCGTAAATCCGCAGGGATTTGTGGCGTGCCGCATTGTTGCAGATACTGTGGCGAGGCACAGAGCACATTATGAGAACTGGCCAGTTTACGCGCGGCATGATTGACTGAGCCACTGCGTGAGATACGGATCGCCAGGTCATAACCTTCGTCAATAATATCGACAACACGGTCAGTCAGTGTGATATCCAGCTCCAGTTGCGGGTAACGTTTGCTGAATTCAGGCCAAATCGGTGCCAGATGCAAAATACCAAAACTCAGCGGTGCATTGATGCGCAGGCGCCCCCGCGGCTGGACTGCAGCAGAGGATACCAGCGCTTCGGTTTCGGCGACCTCAGCCAGAATGGTTTTACAGCGTTCAAATAACGCCTCGCCACTTTCGGTTAATGACAGTTTGCGTGAGCTGCGATTGAGCAGCCGACAACCTAAATAGCTTTCCAAATCATTGATATAACGGGTGACATTGGCAGGCGAAGTATCAAGCAAATCGGCGGCTTTACTGAAGCTGCCTTTATTGACCACCGTCATAAATATCTCGTACGCCCTGAGTCGGTCCATCGTCACTCCCGATGTTCATAAAAGCTGAATAATAGCTACATATTCATCGTTTACTTCATAGAATTGCAAATCTTGTCACTTCAGCAAATGGATTCCGTTGCAGCGGGTTTCACAGTAAGCTGGCGCTTTCTGATTGCAAGAACACAGGCAAAAGTTCTGATGCTGATTTTCCAACAATGCCGGTTTTTATTAGGCCTGCACCATCCCGTGCAAGTTACCCAGTTGCAGCTTGCTGCCGGCCAGCACTGTGCGATTTTGGGAGCCAATGGCAGCGGCAAATCGGCGCTTGCTGCCGTGATGGCCGGGCAGGCGCAACTGCTTGCCGGGGATTGCACTTTGCCAGCGCGGATCAGCTGGGTTAGCAGCGCGCAGCAACAAGCCTTAATTGAGGCGGAAAGACGTAAAGGCGATGCCGATATTCTCGATGTAGAAGTGGACCCGAGCAGCGCCCGCGACATCATCTGCCGCGACCATCAGTATTGGTCAACTGAGCAAGAGCAGCAATTACAGCAGTTGGCTGGCATGTTGCGTTTGCAGGAACGGCTTGATACAGCTTTTCTGGCGCTGTCGACCGGTGAAACCCGCAAATTATTATTAATCAAAGCGATTTTACAAGATCCCGAACTGCTGGTGCTGGACGAGCCCTTTAATGGCTTAGACGTGGACGCCTGTGCCGCGCTGCAACTGCTGCTGGCGGAATTGCAGCAACGCATGACTTTAGTGCTGGTGTTAAACCGGCTCAGTGAACTTCCTGATTTTACGCAAAAAATTCTGTATCTGGCACATGGTGAGATCGAATGGCAATCGGCCGACATTGGCATCAGCGCCGTGGAACTGGCAGAGCTGGCGCAGCTGAATCAACTGCAACAACAACCCGGGCCTTTGCCGGGTAAAGACCGAGACCGTTTTACCCCGGCACTGGCGGAAAAAACCTTAGTTCGTTTGCGTCAGGGCAAAGTACAGTACGGCGATCGCGTGATTTTTCAGGGCCTCGACTGGCACATTCGGCGCGGTGAACACTGGCAAATCACCGGGCCGAATGGCTCGGGTAAAACTTGTTTATTACAGATGATCAGCGGTGACAATTCACATTGTTACACCAACGATTTGCAGGTATTTGGCTATCAGCGCGGCAGCGGCGAAAGTATCTGGGATATCAAACAGCATCTGGGGCTGGTGTCGAACAGTCTGCAGTTGCAATACCGCGTCGGTTGCCCGGTATTGCATGTGGTGTTGTCGGGTTTTTACGACAGCATTGGCCTGTATGACCAGCCGTCGGCGCTGCAGATCAAACTGGCGCTTGAGTGGCTGGCGCTGATTGGGCTGGAGGCAAAAGCCAAAGACTCTTTCCAATCGTTGTCTTTTGGCGATCAGCGGCTGGTACTGATTGTACGCGCTATGGTGAAACACCCGACGCTGCTGATTTTAGATGAACCCTGCAATGGCCTCGATGAGCTGAACCGGCTCAAAGTACTGGCGCTGCTCAGTGTATTGGCACAAAGCGGTGAATCGACCCTGTTGTACGTGAATCACCACGCCGAAGACAAAATCGACGGTATAGATCAGGTGTTGCGGATGACCGATTATCAGACGGCGGTCGGACCGAACTGAGCGCTCAGTTTTGCTGTTAGTCGCGGATCAATAAACACCACTTGGCCACAGCACAGAGCGTAGACAGTCTATGTCTGTAGAACGGTTACAAAATGAAGTGGATCTGCCGCCGAAAAGGTCGTTAAGCTGCCCGCCTAATTGATATGACTGTGCCGTGGCTGCGGCGCTGATTGAGGGGATTTTGATGTCAGAACGCAAACCAGGTCACTGGTCATTGTTGTTACGCGGGGCTTTCCTGTGGTTGCTGTTGTGCTGCAGCACGCAAAGTGTGGCCCGGCCGCTGGTGGTGGCCACTTATGCTTATCCTGAGATCAATCGTGAGGCTGCGGTCAAGCCTTTGACCACCTGGCTGGCGGCGACGCAACAACGTGAGGTTATTGTTCAGGTTGCACGCGACCCGGCTGAGCTGGTGTTGTGGGCGCGGCAGGGCAGTGTCGATTTGGTAGTACCGAATCTGGTGGCCTATTTGCAAATTCAGCAACAACAGCCGGCGATGCTGGATTTTGCGGTGCCAGCTGCTCCAGTGCAATCGGTCAGTAAACCTCAGTACACCTCTATTTTGCTGGCGACAAAAGTTCCGGATTTGACCCAACTGCCATCGCGGCTAAAGCAGGCGCAGACCCTGACCGTTTTTGCGGTCTGGCCCGATTCAGCCTCCGGTGGCCTGATTGGCCGTGCCGAGCTGAAAACGCGGCTGGCCGGCCAGTTTAGTCAGCTGCACTTTGAGTATGTGGGTAGCCATCAGGCGGTGTTACCGGCGTTGGGTGCAGCATCTGAAGGCCTGGCTATAGTGGCAACCGAAGCCTTACCCGACACTTTGCCCACCGGGATCGCGGAGATCTGGCGTTCCGCCGAATTGCCGTTTGGGCCCTTATTGTGTAACAGCCAGACGTTAGCTTGTGAGGCCCTGCGGCCACGATTGCTGGCCGACCCGACATCAGCGACTGCGGTATTAAAGGGCTTGCAGCAGGGATGGATCGAATTCCAGCACAGCAGCGCTCTGACGGCTGTTGAACCTGCGGCGTATCGGGCGATGCGTACGCTGCTGGCCGAGCAAAAATAGACCCGTTGGGAACAGCCCGTGCTGTGTACAACTGTGCATCAGCGCTCAGGGGGGCTGACGACAGATCTGAGCGCTCAGCCGCGCGATGAACAGGTTGGCTGATGCCTGCATTTCTGCAGCTAAGTTCAAGCCAGCGGGCTGGCTTATTCAGCCCAGCGCGCGCGGATCTCGAGGATTTTTGGCAATTCCTGTTCGAGCAAATCCACCAGCTTCGGGTCAAAATGCCGGCCTTTTTGTGCCTGCAGGTGGGTCATTGTTTCCTCTACGCTCCAGGCATTTTTATAGGGCCTGGTGCTGGTCAGAGCGTCAAATACATCACAGAGCGCGACGATGCGCGCTTCCAGCGGAATTTCTTCGCCTTTGAGGCCATGCGGATAACCAGTGCCGTCCCATTTTTCGTGATGATACAACGCCACTTGCTGCGCAAGTTTTAACAGTTGCGAGTCGGCGTCACCTAAGATCTCGGCGCCAATGAGCGGATGACGCTGCATTTCCCGAAATTCTTCGTCGGTCAGCTTGCCGGGTTTTAATAAAATATCATCGCGGATGCCGATTTTGCCGATGTCGTGCATCGGCGCGGCATGTAATAAATCTTCGGCCCGTTTGGGGCCTAAGCCATAAGCCAACGCAATCACCTGAGAAAAATGACTCATGCGCAAAATATGCAGGCCAGTTTCATTGTCGCGGTACTCGGCGGCGCGCCCAAGTCTTTGAATCACCTGCAGCCGGGTTTTCTTCAGCTCTTGCGCTTGAACCAGTGACAGATGGGTTTTAACGCGGGCACGCACTACTGCCGGTGTGATTGGTTTGGTGATGTAATCGACGGCGCCGACGTCAAAGCCCTGAGTTTCGTCGATTTCATCGCGCAGCGCTGTGACAAAAATCACCGGAATATGGCGAGTCTGGGCGTCTGTTTTGAGTTTGGTACAGACTTCAAAACCAGTCATGCCGGGCATCATCACATCGAGTAAGATCAAGTCTGGCTGATGTTCAGAGGCCAGTTGCAGCGCTTCCTGCCCATTTTTGGCAAACAACAGGCGATATAGGTCATTGAGCACAGTGCGCAATACCCGCAGGTTGGTCGGTTCATCGTCGACCAGTAAAATGACCGGTAAATCCTCTGTCATACTTCCTCTCCGCCAATCAGTTGCGGCAACAGTTGTTGCAGCTGTTGTTGGGCCTTGCTGAAATCAAAATCGTTAATGAGACTGCAGATCTGCGCAACTTCCTGCTGATACGGACCGTGATAAGCTTCCAGTTCAGTCAGTCGTTGCTCGTCCAGTTCATGGCGCGCCAGTGCACTTTGCAGTGCCATTAGAATCTCGGCTAATGCACTGGTGCTGGCTGGTGCCGGGGTGGTCGCCTGCTCGGCAGATTGCTGTTGTAGTAACAGCTGGTATTCAGCTTCAAAACGTGGCCAGCATTGCAAAATCTTATGCAACAAATCAGCGCTGCGTTGCTGTTGTTGTTGCCGCGCGGCTTGTTCCAGCTCGGCGCAAACTTTGGCTAATGGTTCCAGTGCGAGATTACCGGCCACACCTTTCACGGCATGTGCGACTTGCTGAATGCCGGCGAAATCTTGTTGTTGCAGTGCCAGTTGCAGCTGTTGTAACGCCTGGCCTTGTTTGTCGAGGAACTGGCTGAGCGACGGCAGATACCGGCCGAAACTGCCCCACAGCTGCAATGCTTTACCAACATGGATCAGCTGATCATTGCCGGGCGCGGCGTCGCTGAGATTGGCCAGCGGCGCTTGCACTTCAAGTTGCAGCACCCGCGCCATTTCATAACACAGTGCCGGGAAATCGACAGGTTTACTGGCAAAACCCTGCATGCCAGCATGCTCCGCTGCTGTTTTATCTTCATCCAACACACTGGCGGTCAGCGCGATGACCGGAATTGAATCGCGGCCAGTCTCCTGTTCCCATTGTCGCAGCTGACGGCAAGCGCCAAGACCGTCCAATACCGGCATCTGGATATCCATCAGGATCAGATCCGGTTGCTGTTGTTGGGCGAGGGCAACAGCTTCGGCACCGTCTGCAGCGCTATAGACCTGATGGCCGGCGCGAGACAATAACAGACCCAGCAATTCCAGATTCTGCGGAATATCATCAGCGATTAAAATGCGCAGTGGCGGCAGGGCTGGAGCCTGCGAGCTGTAATGAGGTTGCGCCGGTGCCTGTCCGGCGGCAAGCGGAATAACAAAACTGAAAGTGCTGCCCACTCCGGGCTGACTTTGTACCCAAATCCGCCCACCCATCAGTTCAACCAACTGTTTGCTGATCGTGGTACCAAGTCCGGTGCCGCCAAAGCGACGGCTCATCGACGAATCAGCCTGAGTAAAGGCCTCAAAAATCTGCTCCAGCCGTTCAGGTTCGATACCGATACCGCTGTCGCGGATATCAAATTGAACCATGTCACCCGGTACCGGCCGCACTGAAACCATCACGCCACCCAGTTCGGTAAATTTTATTGCATTGCCAATCAGATTGGTCAGAATTTGCCGCAGGCGATCGGCAGCGCCGAGGTAAAACTCACCCAAATCTGTGGTTAGCTCCAGCTCCAGTGTCAGCTGTTTTTTTCGAGCCTGGATCCATAACGTTGACACCACATTATCCAGCAACGCCGGCAACGAAAAATCCTGCAGCTCCAGCTCCAGTTTGCCTTTTTCCAGTTTGGCGCTGTCGAGAATATCGTTCAGTAAGTGCAGCAGCGAAAGGGCAGAACTGTGAATCGTCGACAGATGTTTTTTCTGCTCGGGTTTGAGCTCAGATGACAGCAGCAAATCACTGAAGCCGATGATGGCGTTCATCGGCGTACGGATCTCGTGGCTCATGTTGGCCAAAAAGGCGGCGCGGGCTTCGGCAGCCTGCTCGGCTTTATCGCGGGCGTCGCGCAGTTCAGTTTCCATCTGCTTGCGCGCGGTAATGTCCATGATAAACCCATCCAGCCACAGAATATTGCCCTGGTCGTCAAACACAGGTTCACCTTGCTCCAGTGCCCAATGTATAGTGCCATCGCGGTGCACAATGCGATATTCAACGTGAAAGCCCTGACGGAACAGGTTTGGGTCCTGCAGTTGCAGCGCGTCGTCCGGGTGGATGACTTCAACCCAGCTGCGTTTGCGGTCTGGCAGCATAAAGTCGCTGGCCGGATAACCGGAAATACCTTCGATGGCGTCGCTCAAAAACAACATATCCCAGCTTTCGTTGAACAGACAACGGTATGCCGCGCCGGGGATATTGCCGATCAGCGAGCGGTATTTGGCTTCGTTGTCTTTCAGTGCCTGTTCCATCTGCTGCCGGGCGCGCAGGTCGGTAATAAAGGCGACAAATAAATCCTCACCGGGCAGCCGGACGTGGCCAATCGCCAGCCGCACAGGGACCTGATGTCCGTCTTTGTGCATGGCTTCAACATCGCGGCCCACGCCGATAATTTTGGCGTCGCCGGTTTGCAGATACCGTGCGAGGTAAGAATCGTGTTCAGCACGGATAGTGCCGGGGGTCAGGATATTCACGTTCTGGCCCAGCAAGTCTTGTTGCTGCCAGCCAAGGATTTGCTCCGCTGCTTTGTTCATGCCGAGGATCAACCCCTGCGCATTGATAGTCACAATACCATCAACCGCAGTGTCCATCATGGCGATGAGACGACTCTCATTGGCACTGGCTTTGGTGCTGGCTTCGCGGTATTTCAACAGCAAATTGACGGCCACCACCAATGCGCAAATCATCACAGTGGTGAAGGTAATGGCCATGGCCAGCTCCAGTGGTGTTTCACCGGCTTGCGCCAGTGGCACAAAACCGGGCGGCGGGACAAATCGTGCCGCGGCCATGCCGGTGTAATGCATGCCGGTGATCGCACCTCCCATCACCAGACTGCTCAATAGCGTCAGCAACCAGGGTTTGAGTCTGAAACGACGTAAACCAAAGCGTACCCAAAGCGCCACTACAGCCAAAACAACAGCCACCAGAATGGACAGCAAAAACATCGACAGGTCGTAGCGCAGTGCCACTGCCATCTGCATTGCCGCCATGCCGGCGTAGTGCATAATGCCGATCCCGGCCCCGACCAGCAGGCCACCGAGCAACAGCTGCGGCAGATTCAGCCGTTTTTTACTGATGAGATCAAGCGCAATCCAGGATGCCGCAATACTGGGTAACATCGACAAAAATGTCAGTCCGGGCTGATAACTGACTTCTGTACATAAGGCAAAGGCCAGCATGCCAATAAAATGCATCGACCAGACCCCGCCGCCAAGCGCAATACTGCCGCTGGCCAGCATCATCATCCGGTAACTGCGGCGCTGGATTTTGACCGCCTGCGCAGTGACCTGGATTGCCATCGCCGAAGATAGCACGGCAATGGCAAAAGATAACAACACCAGACCCGGGCTATAGCTGCCGCTCAGCAGCAGCGGATCTGCCGGATATTCAAACCACTGCGATAACCAATCTGGCAAAATCTCCCTCCGCTCCGGCACTGCTGTAGTCCGGTCTGCTGACGACCTGATATCCGACATCATCGGATAAATCCGGCACAGAAGCAAAGCCGGTTGCAGAGTTTTTACCTGACCAGTGGCTATTGGTTAATGATTAATTGGCAGCAGGTAAATATCCGGATGACCGGATAGTGCACCATGCACCTGACGGGTCACATCATCAGCCAGCACCTGATGCGCATCTTGTTCCAGGCCGGCAAAAGTGGCTTCAACTACCGCGGCTGGCGTGACTTTCGGCACGTCCAGATCTTTGGTTAAATCGGTATCGATAAAACCAACATGCAGCCCCAGCACTTGGGTCCGTTGTGCCTGTAATTCCTGGCGCAGTGCGTTGGTCATCGACCAGGCGGCTGCTTTGGTGACAGCATAGGTTGCCAGTAGTGGCCCGGTGATCCAGCTGGCAATCGACAGCACATTGACAATAGCGCCACCCCCATTGGCAGCCAGCACCGGCGCGAACACCTGGCTCAGGCGCAGCGGGCCAAACACATTCACCTCCATTTGGCGCTGTA
This sequence comes from uncultured Chromatiaceae bacterium, assembly GCA_946482325.1. Next base: position 8,598 of record CAMLRA010000015.1, read on the forward strand.
GCATCTGATCTGCTTCCGGTGTCAAAATGCCGCCTGTTTCGGCGATGCCGGCATTATTTATCAGCAGGGTGATATCCGGATGGTCCTGCGCGACTCTGGCGATATCCGCCGGATTAGTGACGTCGAGCTGCAACGGGATCACACCGGGAATGTTGATACTGGCCGGGTTACGGGCCGCTGCGTAGACTTTGCGTGCGCCTGCGGCTACTGCTTGTCGGGCAAACTCCTGACCTAATCCACGATTGGCGCCGGTCACCAGTACCACTGCATTTTCAAGTTTCATTGCTCTACCCTCAAATTAATATGATGTTTATCATATTTTTCGGCTCAGCTGCGGGCAGATATTGTCCGCATGCGATTGGTACTGCTTAATTCAATGCCTGCACCGGCGCTGCTTGAACAGCGTCAGTGAAAAACAGGGTACTGAGTTGCCGGCGCGTTCTGGCCAATAGCGCCGGCGCTTCGTCTGCCGGTAAAGTTCTGGCGAGCTGTAAGGCTCCGACCATAGCACTGGCCAGCAAAAAAGCCTGGTCTGTATTGAAACGACCTTCACCCGCACCTAAGAGTCGCTGGATCAGATCTGCCACTGTCTGGGCTGCAACCGTTTGCCCACGGCTATCGAGCCGGTGGAACTCGGAACTGAGCGCGGCCACCGGGCAACCCAAGCCTTGTGGACTGGCTGCCAGATGCTGCTCTGACAGATATACATCGAGAAAACGCTGCAATGCCGAACGGTCGCCGGTCGGTTGTTGCGCAGTAGCAGCCAGCAAATCCTGACTTTCCTGCCGGGCATAATCCAACGCTTCGGCTAATAACGCATCCCGGTTGGCGAAGTGCGCGTAAAAGCCGCCATGAGTCAGGCCTGCCTGTTTCATCAGGTCGGCGACAGCCAGCGCTTCAAAACCATCTTTGCGGATCATCCGGGCGGCAGTGCTCAGAATCCGCTGATGGGTTTGTTCTTTTTTGCTGAGGTTAGCCATGGTGCTGTCCGTTGTGGTTCGTACCGTAGATAATATGATGTCCATCATATTTTTTGGTTGGCGAAAAAGCAAACAATTTTTTTCAGTGCTATGGGAAAAACCTCAACGGCGCCCCGGCAACATAGAAATCAGCCAACAGCCGCAGCCAGCACTACCTGGTCGCGGCCTTGCGCTTTGCCTTGATACAGTGCCAGGTCGGCCGCTTTCACCGCCTGTTCCAGTGCGTCCGGTTGCAGATCGACTGTGCTGATGCCAAAAGTGGCGCTGATCGGCGCCGGTAATACAGATATTGGTAAATGCCGGATGCCGAGGCGCAGCTCTTCCACCAGGCGACTGGCCTGATGCAGGTCAGTTTGTGGCATGAGCAACAAAAATTCTTCGCCGCCCCAGCGGGCGATCAAATCCTGGGCGCGCAGGCGCTGTTTCAGATAAGCCGCTACCGCTTTGAGCACAGCATCGCCGCTGTCATGGCCATATAGATCATTAATTTTTTTGAAATGATCGATATCCATTAGCACTAAAGTCAGGGCGGATGGCGAGCGGCTGCGCTGCGCCTGTAACAAGGCGGCTGCTGCATATAAGGCGCGCCGGTTCAACAGACCGGTCAGGCTGTCGGTGTTGGACAGTAACTTCAGCTGCTGATTGGCCAACTCCAGCTCGGCAGTGCGCTGAGCCACCAGCCGGTCGAGCGTGGCGGCGCGTTGTTGTAACCGGCGGGTACGTAAATGATACAACAGCCCCAGCATGAAGGCCGTGCTGATACTAAGCAGCGAGATACCAAGCGGCTGTTGCCAGAACGGCACCGGCACCTGCAGCAGTAAAGGCCGGGTTTGTACAATCTGACCACCGGCCTGCGCCATCACTTCCAGTCGGTGTTGGCCCGGACTGAGCTGACTTAAAGTTAATACTGCATGCTCGCCCAATGCGGTCCAGCTTTGTTGGTTTTGCCAGCGGAAAAAATACTGCACCCGCAAATGAGGCTGGAAGGCCAGCAGTTTAAACTGCAGCTGCAGCTCCTCGACTTTTTCCGGTAACAGGATGCTGCCGTTGGTTTCGGCTACGTGAAACAGCTGCCGGTTCAGCCGCAGGCTGGTCAGGTGCAACTGCATCGACGTCGGAACAGCGGTCATCTCAGCCTGACTGAGCTGCCACAAACCGCTACTCGTGGCGAGTTGTACCCGATCGCTGTCAAGCGGGCTGATCCCTCTGAGCTGTGCGCTGTTGAGATCCAGTCCGGGCCGCGCGGCGAACAGATGCAAATTGCTGCCATCCGGGCTAAAACTGAGCACACCATTGCGCGTCAGTACCCAGACAAACTGTGCTGTGCGGGTGATGCCAATGACCCTGGGATCCGGCAAACCTTCGGTTTGACCGAGCAGCGTCTGAGTTTTAAGGTCTTGCTGCAACCGGATCAACCCTCTGTCCGTGCAGAGCCACAGCGAGTCCTGCACCGGTAACATACATTGGAAATAACCGGTGGCCAGTTTATGGTCTGGTTGCCAACGTAAGGTGATTTTGTCGGCCTCGCCCTGATACAACTTACCCTGCCGACTTAATAACCACAGCCGTTGCTGCGCATCGGTCTGAATATCGACAATGCCTTCCTGCGCCTGGATATCGGTTTGCAGTTGCGTCGCTTGCCAGTTGGCAATCGGTAGCCTCGTGGCCTCAGGTGCTATCCGATATACACCTTGTTGCCATGACCCCAACCACAATGCGCCGTCTGCAGCAATAGCCACGCGTTCGATGTTCAGGGATTGGGCGTCGATTGGCAGCGCTACCGGTACAAACTGGTCGTCACTGTTGAGCTGAAATAACCCCTGATCGGTGGCAGCCAGCGTATAGCCGCCGAATTGCACCACATCACGGACATAAGCCACCGGGCTTGTGGCAGCGAAATTCAGCTCACGCCATTGCCCCTGATGCAGCTGCAGCAGCGATTTTTCCAGCGCCTGCCAACGGGTATTCGTGATAGACGGTGGCCCGAGACGGTGTGGCTGTTTGGGATTCAGAAAAGCGCTGATGGTTGGCTCAACCGCTCGGATCGCCGGCGCTGGTAACATTTGCAGGCCGTTATTGCGGCTGGTCAGCCAGATTTGGCCACGCCGGTCACGGAAGATTTTGCGGATGTCCACAGCGCTTTGCTGCAATTCGGAGCTCAGCGTATTGCCGCTCAGATTGATGCGGAACAGGCCATCAATCGAGCCCACAAGCCAGCTGCTGGCGGATTCAGCCAGGATGGTGTTGGGATTACCAAACCGGATAGGTAGCATCTGATCCGGTCGCGACAAATCCAATAAATATAAGTGGGTTCGCAGTCCGACCAATAAATGCTGGCCTTGCACAGTGATGGCCCGGATCTCCTGGTTCCTGAATTCAGTCTGTTGCAGCCATTCGCCCTGCGCGGTTGGCATTGGCGGCAAGCGGTACAGGCCTTTGGAGGTTGCAACCCACAAGGTGCCGTCGTCCTGTTCGGTCAGTTGCCAGATGCGTTGCCCGGCGAGCGGCTGCCACAGTTCGGCTTGCAGATTGTCCGGGTTTAACTTAAATAGCCCTGCAGTGGTACCAATCCATAACACCTGATTTTGGCTCAGATACAAAGACTGTATTCGGGCATCGGTGGGCAGTGATGAGTTGACCTGCAGCCAGTTTTTACGCTGGCTGTCGAGCCGCCACAGGCCATTACCCCAGGTGCCGACCCATAGCTGATTGTGTGTATCGCTGACCACCTGACTGTAACTGACGGCACGGCGCGGCCCCGGTGGCATAAAGCGCAGATATTCCTCACCGTCATAGCGCAGCAGCCCTTCGAACTCAGCAGCCAGCCAGAGAAAATCCTGTTGGTCCTGGGTCATGCTGTACACGACACCCGGTGCGTTCTGAGGCAGTTCCACGACTGTCGTCGGCGACGTATTCGCCGCAGCACCAGCGGAATTCAGCCAACCGCCACACATCAGGGTGAGCAGCAGAATCGCGGAAGTCAGGCGCTGTAACCAATGCAACAAAATTCACCATGATGAGGACAAAAAGTTAATGTATCTGAAGCAGCATGTTTTTTCCACTGTGCCTGCTGCGTGCGGGCACTTGCTGTAAAATGCTGTGGCAATGACAATAGCCGCCATGACAGGGCAAAACGCCCGACAGGAGCAATAACATGGAATGGGATGACAGCGCCGATTTTCTCTGGTGTGAACAACAATTCGCCGCAATCGAAGCTTATGTAGTGGCGCAGCAGATCCCGCATGGGCTGATTTGTGACTGGCCTGAGTGGTACACCGCGCCGTACGTTGGTTTATGGGGGGTGGAAGATCCGGCCGACCCGGGCTATGCCGGCCACTGGATTTTGGCCGGCGACAGCACGGGCGCTCAGCCGCAGCCGGTGCCTTTTGACCATCTGCCGGCAGCAGATCTGGCAGAGCCGCGTGACGCTATGGCCGCCTTTGCCAAACGCTGGGCCGCACTGGCCGCCAAAGCGCAAAAAGGTGAAAGCTGGCAGGGTAGCCCAAAGCTTTCCGGTGATTTAGCCAGTCAGGCCAAACAGCTGAGCCGCCAGGCGCAATTGTTAGCTGTCTGGGCGCAGGACGATGAACTATGGGAAGAGGATTGAGTTTCGCTACCGTTCGTTGTTATTTCACTGCAGTTCAATGAAAAATGGCAGCCGGAGCTGCCATTGTTTTTGCGTGGGTTGCTTAGAACTTCACGGTATAACGCAATGTCCAGTTGCGGCCTAACCAGTCGTGAATCGAGCTGGCATAACCGTTGGTTGGTGATGACGCGTAAGGAGGTTCTTTGTCGGTCAGGTTACGTACCGCGAACTGGATATCCTGTTTGTCGGTGATGTTGTAACCGATACTGGCGTTGAGCGTCAGCCAGGATTTCACCGTTTCATTGTCAAACTTAAAGTCACCATCGCCGAGTGAGCTGATGTAATGCGCACTTAAGCTGGCATTCCAGTCCTGCAGTTCCCAGTCAACAGCGGCGTCGCCGACAAATTCCGGCCGGGCAATTTCACTGGCGCCACTGAGTTTGCCCAGCAAATCTTCGGCCGGATCATCAGCAGTCAGCTGACGTTCGTAACTCAAAGTGCGGGTGCCGGCTAAGGTCAGGTTAAAACGACCGGCGCTGCTATCGAAGCCATATTTAACCTTGGCGTCGATACCGTCGGTTTCCTGGGCGCCGACGTTAAAGAAGCCGGTACGCAGGAACACTAAATCACCACCGGCATCTTTGACACAACCAAAGGCACCGTTCAGGGCCGCTTCGTTGGTCACAGTCGGCGCTGTGCCGGCGAGACAGGCTTTTAACGTGGTATTGGCATCAACATCAACGATATCGGTGTGTTCATAACGCCAGTAATCCACAGTAATGTTGAAGTCGTCGGTCAGGTTCCACGACACACCGGCGTTCCAGGCTTCAGAGCTTTCTGCATCCAGGCCACGGTTGCCTAATGTTTCCTGATCAAATTCCAGTTCACCGGCCTGAGCACCGAAGCTGCCGCACAGACCGTTATATGGTTTGCCGCTGCCACAATCGATGTAGTTCGAGCCTAACGAAGTACCGGCGCCCAGTTCAGACAAAGACGGTGCGCGGAAACCGGTGCTCCAGCTGGCGCGCAGGATCACATCATCAGTGGCTTTGTAACGCAGCGAAATTTTCGGGTTGGTATCACCACCAAAATCACTGTAATGGTCATACCGTAGCGCGGTGATCGCATCCAGCTGTTCGGTCAATGGCAGGTTAAATTCGGCGTAACCGGCATATTGCGTGCGGTCGGCGGCTGCATCGCTGGCACCTAAAGTACTGACTAAACCTTGCTGGGCAACTAAAGCCGGCCGGTCGAAGATGTCTTCACTGCGCCATTCACCACCAAATACCGCGCTGATCGGGCCGGCTGGCAATTCGCCGAGCTGGCCACTCAAGTTAAAGTCCCAGGATTTAACGTCCGATTCCCCCACGCGCGGCGCCAGTTCACGTAAACCGGCCAGCACTTCCGGCTTGGTATCACGGCCTAAATTAAACGGATTAAACTGGCCACTGGCGGTCGCTGCAGCGACGCGGTCCAGGTTAAAATAACCGCTGGTATGCAGCACTTCATTGTCGGATTTGCCGATAGTGGCTGCGGTTTCCCAGCGCCAGCTATCGCTGCTGCCAAACAAAGTGGTTTCACCGCGCAGGCCAGCTAACAGGCGATAGCTGTTGCTGTCATATTCCTGCATCCGCACTTCCGGATAACGCGAACGGATGCGGATGGTGCCGGATGAGCCATTTTTGGCATCAATATCACGGGCCCACTGCGGTACTGAACTCAAAGTGCCCGGCACACGCAGGTCAAAAGAGCCGGCTGAATCATAAGAGTGGCCGCTGTTTTGCTGAACCATGGCTTCAACAAACAGCTCTTTGTCACCACCGAGGCGATAGATATGGTTCAGCGTGGCGCCGAGGTTTTTACTGTCGGGCTGAATCGCGCGCTCCATGACGTAGTCGTACTGGCAACGCGTGCCACCGTTGCTGGTCGCACTGCCGCACCAGGGTTCAGCGTAATCTTTGCCGTCGATGGTGACGCGGGTTGATGACTTAAAAGTCACGTCGATCGGCCGGTCTTTATTCATCAGTGCATCGCGTTTGAAATAATCCAGCACCACAGTGGTGTTGGAGTTTTCTGTGGCGAATCCACCGGTGTAAGTAAAATTCTGCCGGGTAAAGTCACTGTCAGCCGTGTCATCGCCATACATGGCGCTCACTTCCTGGCCTTCGTAATCTTTTTTCAGGATAAAGTTGATGACGCCGGCGATGGCGTCAGAGCCATAGACCGACGCGGCGCCGTCAGTCAGCACGTCGATGCGTTCAATCGCAGCCATCGGAATGGCATTGACGTTAACAAAAGAATCAAAGCCATTGGAGAACGAATCAACTGCGACACGACGGCCGTTCACCAGCACCAGCGTCGAACTTGAACCCAGGCCGCGTAAACTGACGCCGGCTGCACCTGGCGGGGTGCCGTCTGAACCACCGACATTGCCGTTTTCAGTGAAAGTGCCGGCGCTGGCGGCTTGTGGCAGGTCGCGCAGGAAGCTGGCGACATTGTCGTAGCCTTTGTTAATCAGCTCATCGGCGGTAAAGACTTGCAGTGGATTGGCACCTTCCATGTCGACGCCTTTGAGGCGTGACCCTGTGACTTCAATTTTTTCGATTTTCTTTTCGGTGTCGGCCTGTTCTGTTGCCGCTGGTGCTTGTTGGGCCTGTGTGCTGAAAGCCAGCAGCAGGGCGCTGCACAGGGCTGATTTACGAAGCATGGCTGCCGGTGATGTCGTTGCGTTCATGGGTATTCCTCTGGATCAAAAATGTTGCTTCAAAGCAATCTGGTTGACGTTGTGCAAAAAAAACGACACAGAGGGGGCCGCACAGGCAGATCCGGAGTGACACGCTCAGACAGATCATCAATAACCACGGGCTGCCATTGCAGGGAGTATGCAAAAACAGGCGGACTATTGCCGTAAAGCCGGGATCTGTGGGGCGTCCCTCTGCGTCAGGCAGAGGGGTGGCTAATTATTAAACCACTCGGATAAGTAGTAAGGAGAGTAACGGTAGTTGCTCAGGTTGACTGCGCATTTCAACATGACTCTCCTCCTTTGGGTTTGGCAGCGGCTCAACAGTGGGTCGGCAGCTGACTTGGATTATTTGGGGCTATTCAGCACTTTGGCAGGTCCAACCGGACCAGCACAGCCGGAAAATCGGCTTGCTTTTCAAACTGTCTGATCCGGCAAAAACTGTCAAGCGGTTTTTTTTCACTCTGCATTCGCAGAATGCTTAGCGATTGATTTGCAGATAAAAATTCTGATAAGAACAATAATCTGCCTCCGGCGTTACCTGGGCATAGGTGCCAAACACAGCCCGGCTATCGGCTTGTTGCTGCAGCACCAGCTGCGCTTGTGGCGCTTGTCCTTCAGCGCGCGGCTGCCCGCTTTGGCACAGTTGCCGCGCAAATTGCCGGTAGTTGTCGCCGCGCAAAATGTCGTCTTGTTTGATGACGGTGGCCTGATTTTGCTGGCGCGCCACCGGCTTTTTCCACGGCGCAAATGACACTTTCAGCTCGCCATTTTGCAGCAACGCCTGGTCGTCCCGGCTCAGATAGTGCGTGCGCACACCGCTGATGGTCCAATCCGAGCCGCTGCCATTGGTCTTAGCGCCGGCCAGGTCTGCGATAAACACACCTGAAGCGCCAAGTACAGCAAAGCGGGCCGCTGTCGCCGCGTTTTGGGTATGCTCTGTTGGCGCAAAACCAACCAGTAAGGCCGTGGCTTCATCGACGCCAAAACCGTAACGGGTTTGCGTATCGCTGAGCAGCCTTACCAGCCGGGCTTCGCGGCCACGCTCAGAAAAATGCGTGTCGGTGACACCAAAGGGGAATAAACCCAGACCGCCCTGGGTCCGGTAGGTCAGCTGGTCTTCCGCCAGTGCTGCCGGGCAGCTGTGATTTTTTTCACAGCCGGCCAGTGGGGCCTCTGCCGCCACAGCGCCGTTTTGCAGCGCCAAAGTGCTGCTGCCATTGCTAATCATCGGCACGGGTTTTTGTGTACCGTTTGCATCGGACTGTGCGCCACCCGCCTGTACAGCTGTGCCAGCGCTGGTACCGGCGACAATCAGCTTGCCAGCCTGCAGCCGGGCCGTGATGGCCTTGAGTTCCGGGCTCGCGCTGCCGTCTGGCAGGCGCAGTGCTTGCAGCGTCAGGCTCTGGTCGCCGCCGTTAAAAAAAATCGCATCGGCTTGTTCAATTTGCGCCACGGCAGCGGCCGGGCCTTGCTGACAAAAAACCTGTAGTTCGGCGAATAAATCCGGATAAACCGCAGCGCGGTTGTAGCTGCCGTGAATGCCGGCGAGATATTGCGGTAACTGCTCACAACTGGCTTTGCCGGCGGTTTTTTGCTGCTGCGCCGCCTGATAGGCGGCGTTTAGCGGTAACCAGCGCGCTTCGGCGCCGGTTTCGGCAAAAGCGCTTTGATAGAAATCCACCGCGGACAGCGGGTCGCGGCTGGAGGCAGTGATCACCAAAACTACAGGTTTCCCTGGTTTTAGCCGAACTTTGCCTGCCAGTTCGGTGATTTTCTCGTAGATTTCGACGCTGAACGGGTCTTTGGTCTGGGCCAGGCTGGCCTGTTCGCGCTGGCGTTGTTGTTTGCCGGCAAGCTGCGGCTGCTGCAGCAGGTCGAAAATCAGATTCAGCTCCAGTTCTGACAGCTGCTGGTACAGCGTTTCACCGCTGATGTTGCGGCCGTTCGACACCACTGTTGCGAGCCGCCAGCGTTGACGCAGCTCGCCTTCGGTCATCGTTGTGGTGCCAAAATCCAGCAGCAGCTGACTGAGGACCGCTTGTGTCTGCTGCCGCTGTTCCGCGCGGCTTTGTGGCCAGACCGCAGATTGGTTGATGTCACGGATGCGGGGCAGGCTGAGTGCATAGCGTTCGCTGCTTTTGGCGTTGGCGGCAAACTGCGGGTTGTCCACGCAAGCTGAGCGGCTTTGTGAGCTGCAGGTGTGTAAGCCGCCACCGACTAACACCATTGAAAACTCTGGGAATTTTGGTGAAGCAGCCGCGGCAGATGTGGCGCTGCAAAGCGCCAGCACTGGCAGCAGTTTTGGCAACAGATGGTTGAAAGATTGTTTCATTTTAAGGTCCGTGAGTGAGGGCTTTATTTACTAATACGCCGGGCGCTGCGCTAAAATCCAGCAGTTTTTTTGGCCGGCGTTGCTTGACTTCCGCCGGTTAAATCAGTATTTCTGAAAAAGACAGCTGGCCTTGCAGCCAGGCTTGTGCCCATTTTCTCCAGTTTTTTTGGTAGCGATATGCTGAAAAATGCCTTTGCTTTGAGCTCATATCACTACTCGTCCTACTACCTGTCGGAGTGGTTTAACGAGTAGATCGCAGCCAGACACCCGGTGTCTGGCTGGCGTCTGTTTCGCCACCTCCAAGTGCCACATGCAGTTGCGCCCGAACGGGTATTACTCAAATGCACTGTGTGCCGATCTGAAGATTCATCGACCGATCTGTATGTCTGGTCGTCATTCGCAGGTTAAGTTATGTCTGTTCAACCTCATGCGCAGCCGTCTGTCCCGGCGACAGCGCAGTCCACATCCTCGATGCCGGACGCCATGGTGATCCTGTTTTTTATCATGGTGCTGGCAGCAATTGCTTCGCATTTGATCCCGGCAGGTTCCTTTCAGCTGCTGGAACCGGCACCTGTGGTGCAGGGCGCTGCCAAAGTGACCGGAAAGCTGGACCCCAATAGTTTCCAATTTGCCGAAAACAGCCAGGGCGGCGTGCCGCTGTTTGCTGAAGGCGGCGGTGTTGGTTTTTTTAATTATGCCTTCGAGGGCCTGGTGTCGGGCAATAAGTGGGGCTCGGCCGTTGGTGTGGTGATGTTTATTCTGCTGACCGGCGGCGCTTTTGGCATCCTGATGAAAACCGGCGCCATTCACAATGGCATACTGGCGCTGATCCGGCGCACGCAGAATTTGCAGTTCCTGTTTATTCCGTTGTTATTTTTGCTGTTTTCACTTGGTGGCGCTGTATTTGGTATGGGGGAAGAAGCAATTGCATTTTGCATCATCCTGTTGCCGCTGATGTTGGCCTTAGGCTACGACGCGATTACGACAGTGCTGGTCACTTATGTCGCGACCCAAATCGGTTTTGCCACCTCCTGGATGAACCCGTTTAACGTCGCCATTGCGCAGGGCATTGCTGAGATCCCGCTGTTTTCCGGTCAGGAACTGCGCATGGGCATGTGGGCGGTGTTTACGCTGTTTGGGCTGGTGTTCACGATGCGCTACGCCGCCAAAATCAAGGCTAATCCAACGCTTTCACTCAGTTACCACTCGGATCTTCGCCAGCGTAGCCAGCATAGCGCGCAGGTCGTCAGTCAGTATCAGCTGTTGGACTCCGTGATCCTGCTGGCGTTTTTTGCCGGCCTTGGCTGGATCATCTGGGGCGTCACCAGCCGCGAATATTACATTCCGGAAATTGCCAGCCAGTTTTTCACCATCGGCATTGTGATTGGGGTGATTGCCGTGATTGGCCGGCGTATGTCGGTGAACGATGTCGCTGAGGGTTTTAAACAAGGTGCCGCTGAATTGCTACCGGCGGCGATGATTGTGGGGATGGCCAAAGGCATGTTACTGCTGCTCGGTGGTGGCGACCCGCAAACGCCGTCCGTGCTCAATACGTTGCTGTATTATTCGGCGCAGTCGCTGCAGGATTTGCCGGCGTTTTTATCCGCCTGGTTGATGTTGGTCGTGCAATCGGTGATTAACTTTTTTGTCTCTTCCGGCTCTGGCCAGGCCGCTTTGACCATGCCGTTAATAGCCCCGCTGTCTGACCTGATTGGTTTGTCACGTCAAACCGCAGTCTTGGCTTTTCAGCTCGGCGATGGCCTGACCAACTGCATCATTCCAACTTCGGCGGCGCTGATTGGCTGCCTGGGGGCAGTGCGGCTCGACTGGACGGTCTGGCTGCGTTTTGTCTGGCGGCTTCAGCTTTATCTGTTTGGATTGGCGAGCGCTTTTATGCTGCTCGCTGTTGCCACACACTATCAGTAAAAGGAATGGACTGTGAACTCTATGCTTCTGTTTAAGAATGCTGAACTGATGTCGCCACAGCCGCTGGGCCGGCACGACGTGCTGGTGGCCGGCAACCGGATTATCGCCATCGGCCAGGATTTTAACCTCTCTGGCAGCAATGTGCCGGTCACTGTCATCGACTGTGCTGACTATTATTTAACGCCGGGTTTTGTTGATTCGCTGGTGCATTTTATTGGCGGTGGCGGTGAAGGCGGTTTTGCCACGCGCACGCCGGAAATGCAATTAACCGACGCGACGCTCGCTGGTGTAACCACTGCTGTCGGTGTGCTTGGCACCGATGCGACGACCCGGACTTTGACCAATCTGTTGGCCAAAGCCCAGGCGCTGGAAACTGAAGGCATCAGCACTTATTGCCATACCGGTTCTTATGAAATCCCGTGTCGGACCCTGACCGGCAGCATTACTGATGATTTGATTTTGATCGACAAGTTTATCGGTGTCGGCGAAATCGCGATCAGCGATCATCGTTCCTCGCAGCCGACCACAGACGAAATTCGCAAAGTCGCAGCGGCAGCGCGGGTTGGCGGTATGTTGGCTGGCAAAAGTGGTGTGGTCAGTGTGCATGTCGGTGCCGGTGAGCGCATGCTGCAGCCGCTGTATCAGGCGGTCAGCGGTACTGAACTCAAACTCAAACAATTTTATCCGACCCATATGAACCGCAATAGACGCATCTTTGAAGCGGGTATTGAGTTCGCCAAAAAAGGCGGTGTCATCGATTTTACCACCAGTACCACGGCTTATGATTTGCAACACGGCGAAGTCGCCGCTGCGGCAGCACTGGCCGAAGCGCTGTATTTGGGTATTGCACCGCTGCAGCTGACCTTAAGCTCGGACGGTAATGCCAGTTTGCCGATTTTTAACGAAGACGGTGAATTACAAGGCTTACAGGTGGGCCAGGTATCGAGTTTGTTTGACAGTGTACTTGACGCCGTAAAGCGCCACCAGGTGCCGCTGGCACAGGCGTTAACCGCGGTGACGGCAGCGCCGGCGACTGTGCTTGGTTTGTTGCAAAAAGGCCGTGTCGCGTCAGGTCTGGATGCAGACTTGTTATTGCTGCGCCGCGATGATTTACAACTCGATTCTGTGATTGCTAAAGGCCGTTTGCTGGTACAAGGCGGCCGCGCGCTGGTCAAAGGCACTTTTGAGCGCTAGAGCTCAGCATGTCACTCAACCACTGATGCATGGCAGCCGGCACAGACCGGCTGCTTGCACAAAACCGCGCCAGTCTTTACTCTGCTGTTTGCCCTGTTCAAAGCTGACTTCTGCTCAAAGCTGACGCCCATGCAATATATCTGTATCGCCGATGATCATCCGCTGTATCGTGATGCGCTGAAAGACGTGCTGAACCAGCATTTCACCGCGCTGAGCGTGCTGGAGGCCGGTTCGCTGGCACAAGTGCAACAGCTGGCTGCCAGTTATCCGGCACTGGAATTTATTCTGCTGGATTTAAATATGCCGGGCATGGCCGGGTTAAATGGCTTAGTGCAACTGCGTCAGCAGTTCCCGCAGATCGCCGTTGCAATGTTGTCGGCCGAGGATGACAAACAAACGGTGTTGCAGGCGATGGCGTTTGGCGCCGCCGGCTTTATTTCCAAAGCGGCAGGCCGGCAGCAACTGGTCAGTGCGCTGAAACAACTGCTCAATGGCGACATTTATCTGCCGGCGGATACCTTCCGCCAACATATGGCGCCCGGCAACAACCCGATCGAACAGCGAGCCGGGCAGGCTTTATTACGTGGCCTGACCAAAAAACAAATCAAAGTATTGCAGCGCATGGTCAGTGGCGAGTCGAACAAACAAATCGCTGACGCGCTGTGTATTGCAGAAACCACAGTGAAAGCCCATGTCTCTGCGGTACTGGCCAAACTTGGTGTGCCAAGCCGGGTGCAGGCTATTTTACTGGCGCGGGACCTCGATTTCAGTTTGTATCTGTAGGTACCGCTCAGCAACAAAACGCTCAGAGACCCAGCAGCAAATGGCGCAGCATACTTTTCAGCTGCAGCGGCCGCACCGGTTTGTACAGTAACTGATACCCCTGTTGCTTCAGCTCAGTGGCGAGCTGCTGCTGACTGTTAGCAGTGATCATCAACACCGGCAAAGCCGCAAAACCGGCCTGGCTTTTTAATTGTTGTGCGACAATGGTGCCAAGTAGTCCATCCGCGAGTTGGTAATCAACAATCAGCAAATCCGGTTTTGTCTGCGCGGTAAAAGCCCGGGCGTCGGTACCGCTTTGTACCTGATAACCCCAAGTGGTTAATAAAGTATCCATGGCCTGACAAATGGTTGCATCGTTATCGATGACCCAAATGCTGGCATTGGCTTTATCCATCGCGGGTAGCATCAGCTGCGACAACACAGGCTCTGGTTCAGTCACAGGTAACTGCAGCGCAAACACTGAACCGCGGCTGAGTTCTGACTGCACCCGCAGCGGATGGGCTAACAGGCGGCATAAGCGCTCGACAATGGCGAGGCCCAGGCCTAATCCCGCTTCAGTGGCGCGGCTTTGCGGCAGGCGCTGAAATTCCTGAAAAATCAGCTCAAGGTGTTCAGCGGCAATGCCGACGCCGCTGTCGAGTACCTGAATTTCTACACTATTGGCCCGTCGCCGGCAGCCGAGTAATACCGCGCCGCCGCGGGGCGTATAACGCAGTGCATTGGTCAGCAGATTACGTAAAATTCGTGTCAGCCAGGCCGGGTCTGTCTGCACCGTGCAGTGGCTGGCGACAAATCGAAAACGCAGGCCTTTGCTGGCCGCCAAGGCAGCAAACTCACTGGCCAGCGCCGCTAGCAAAGGCCCAAGCGCGACGTTGCTGCGTTCCGGTTGCAGCTGGCCAGCATCCAGTTTGGATAAATCGACCAGAGTGCGCAGTAAATCACCGACATCATCCAGCGCCCGGCCGGCCGACGACACCAGCTGTTGCTGGTTGTGGTCGAGCTGCTGCTCCAGCAAAGCGCCGTTAAACAGCCGTGCCGCATTGAGTGGCTGCAACACATCGTGGCTGACCGCAGCCAGGAACTGACTTTTCGATTGATTGGCCTGTTCTGCGGCGGTGGTGGCGGCGCGTAATTGCTGGTTCAGCGCCGTCAGGGCAGCGGTGCGCTCAGCGACACGTTGTTCCAAATGTAAATTGGCCTGACGCAGGGCTTCGGAGGTGCGTTTACGCTCCGTGATGTCGCGGTTTAACACAAAAAAACCGCTGATTTGCTGTTGCTCGTCACGATGCGGTACATAAGTTTTCAACAAATGCCGCCACTCCCCGCCGGCATTTTGCTCGTCAATTTCAAACACCACTTGTTGACCGCTTAATACCTGCAACACATAAGGCGCAAGCCGCGCAGCGCCTTCTGGGCCATGCGCGGCATCTAAAGTCTGATTTAATAAACTGCCATTTGGTACACCATAAAAGTCGTCATAACCGCGGTTGGTGAACAGGTAAATCCCGGCCGCCGACAGATAAGCAATCATCGCCGGCACATGGTCGGTAATAGTGCGGATCCAGCGCTCGCTTTGTGCCAGCGTTTCCGAATAACGCACCGAGCGGCGCAGCTCGTCATAAGCGCGCGACAGCTCAGCGGTGCGTTCCCGCACTTGTTCAGCCAGCACAGCTGCGTGCTGAAAGGCAGCATAAGGCCCGGTGTGCACGGCGTTTTGGCCGGCCTCAACGCGCTCGATCAGCGCCTGATTGATTTTGCGCAGCTTTTGGTTTTCCGCCTGCAGTGCCAACAGCTGCTGTTCAATAGCCGATTCTGGCCCGGCGTCATTCCTGGCGTCTGGTGTAGCTTGTTGCAATGAGGGCGTTGTTGTCATAGCGCCGGGTCCGCCGGCTTAGCAATTACCACACCGGTGAAGGTCTGATTCAGGTGCACGCCCTGAAAATGCTCGCCATAAGTGTTAAAACCAAATACGCGATGCTCTCGGAAAAACGCTGACGCCTGCGGCAAACTGTGGCGCTCGGCGCTCTCCAACCGGCGCAGCACACAGTCGCAGCCGATGGTAATGAGTGGTTCGCCGATGCGCTGTTCGATGTCGGCAAAACGTTGTTGTAAGTCGGGCAGAATTGGTTGTGGCTGCATCGTGGTCAGCACAGCGCCAAGCCCGACCGCGCAATAAAAGGTCAGGCTGCCGTCCGGATTGACGCGCTGAATAGAACGCACGTAATAGTCTTTGCCGATTTTCACAGCAAGCGGATGCATGGCAAAGACGGTGGCATTGAGGTATGTGACGGCACAACCAATAGCTGCCGCGTAGGCGAGGGCGGCAGGTTCAGCGTTCAGTTCCTGTACGGTGCGCATGTCGGAGGTTGCTGCCGTGACCACCAGTTTGTCGGTCAGCGCGCTGACATGGTGAGTGCTGAATACCTCAAATGGCAGTGTGGTGTGAAGCATGATCACCGCCGCTGCGCCCTGATAAAACCGGCCATTGGCAAAAATATGGGTGGCGCTGAGCAGGTTGTCGTCACCGGCTGAACCGCCAAAATGAGCAATATTACCCAGTGCCGTTTCGAGTGCCAGCAATACCATTTCTTCTTGTGCGGATAAGCCATCGAGCAAAGTCAGTACAAAAGGCCGGGCTTTTTGCAGATCCTGCAGTTTATGGTGCAGCTTATGTTGCAATAAGGCATCGACAAGCTTTTGTGCCTGCAATAAATCAAAAGCGGCCAAATCTTCAATACAGGCCAGCGCCACCTGAAAATGGCTGGCGCTGAACGCCAAAGCGCAAATAGTGCCTTGGTCGTAGCCGCGTGGTGTGATTTCTCCGGCTGTCGTGCAACCGGCGAGTGTGACGCCGGCAAAATGCCGGGCAAAGGCTTGTTCCAGCGCCGGCCGGTCATATTCGGCGGAGCAAAAAAACAATACAAAACCTGGTTCGGCCGGCAGTAGTTTGTCGGCGAGTTCAGCCACCGCCTGATTGGCATCGGGCGCGGCAGACATGGCGGCAACAACGGGTTCAAAATGCGCAGACATTGCTTCGCCTCAGGGCGTGTTAGCTGGCAGGAATGTGCCGGATTGTAGGGTGAATATCTTGCTACAGGCAAGCCGGACTAAAGTCCGGTGCCGTGACAGCAAGATATTGCCCCAGGGGCCGGGCTTAGAAAAAGCCCAGCGGGTTGACGTCATAACTGACCAGCAGGTTTTTGGTTTGCTGATAGTGATTGAGCATCATTTTGTGTGTTTCGCGGCCGACGCCGGATTTTTTGTACCCGCCAAACGCGGCATGCGCCGGATAATGGTGGTAACAGTTCGTCCAGACGCGGCCGGCTTCAATGCCACGGCCCATCCGGTAAGCGCGGTTCATGTCGCGGGTCCAGACGCCTGCGCCTAAACCGAACTCAGAGTCATTGGCGATCGCCAGCGCTTCGGCCTCAGTTTTAAAAGTGGTGACTGCGACCACAGGGCCAAAGATCTCTTCCTGGAACACCCGCATTTTGTTGTGGCCCTTGAGCAGCGTCGGCTGCACGTAAAAACCGCCGTTCAGACCATCGCCGAGCGCTTCTTTATCTCCGCCAATCAGCACTTGCGCGCCTTCTTCGCGGCCAATGGTCAGATAGCTCATGATTTTGTCAAACTGCTGCGCCGATGCCTGCGCGCCAACCATCACTTCGGTATCCAGCGGATTACCGCGTTTAATCGCTTTGGTGCGCTCAATCACTTTGGCGATAAAGGCGTCGTAGATGCTTTCATCCACTAACAAACGGGACGGACAAGTACAGACTTCGCCCTGGTTAAAAAATGCCAGCACCACGCCTTCAATACATTTGCTTAAGTAACTGTCTTCAAAATTCATCACATCGGCAAAGAAGATATTTGGTGATTTACCGCCCAGCTCAACCGTCGACGGGATGATGTTTTCGGCGGCGCATTTGAGGATATGTGAACCTGTTGGGGTGGAGCCGGTAAAGGCAATTTTGGCGATGCGTTTGCTGGTGGCCAGCGCTTCCCCGGCTTCGCGGCCATAGCCGTTGACGACGTTCAGCACGCCGGCTGGCAGTAAATCTTCAATAATTTCAATGAATTTTAAGATAGACCATGGCGTTTGTTCGGCCGGTTTTAATACCACGCAGTTGCCGGCAGCGAGCGCCGGTGCCAGTTTCCAGGCGGCCATCAGCAGCGGGAAATTCCACGGAATAATCTGACCGACCACGCCCAGCGGTTCATGGAAATGATAAGCCACAGTGTGCTGGTCGATTTCACCGATACTGCCTTCCTGCGCGCGGATTGCGCCGGCAAAATAACGGAAATGATCCACAGCCAGCGGCACGTCGGCATTTAAGGTTTCACGCACTGCTTTGCCGTTGTCCCAGGTTTCTGCGACGGCGATTTGTTCCAGATGCTGTTCCAGCCGATCAGCGATTTTCAGCAGTAAATTCGAACGGAAAGTGACTGAAGTAGCGCCCCAGCTGGCTTTGGCGGCATGAGCAGCATCCAGCGCCAGTTCAATATCTTCGGCGGTCGAACGCGGAATTTGGCAAAACGGCAGACCGGTCACCGGTGAAATATTGTCAAAATACTGGCCTTTCACCGGCGCCAGCCATTTCCCACCACTGAAATTACCATATTGTGCTTTGACGGTAACAAGGGCGCCGTCTTGCCCTGGATTTGCATAAATCATCATCTACCCCGTGGATTTGTGGTTATGGTCAGAAGGTGCATGCCATCTGCCTTGTCACCACCGATGTTATGCTTGCTGCCCGGCGCCGGGTATTCGCCGGACGGACAGAAAAACCAGTACTCAAGTCGTAAATTTGCCGGTATTGGCCATTAAAAGCGTGAACCGAGCCGGTGGGGCTATTCCGGCCGGTTCGCAGTTGTCTTAAAGGGGGAAGGGAGCGCTGTTAAACCTGACAGCTTGGTGCCGCATTAGGCCGGATCTCTGCAGGCTGCGCGCCCGGCGTTAACACCCGGATCAGGCTCACCTGCAATAAGTTTATCTGCAGCACTGGGGCGGCTTGGTCAGCTTGTTCCAGCAGCAGAAACTCTTCGCCGTGGCGCGCCAGCGTATTGCTGGCGGTGCCTTGTGCCTGAGTGCCATCCTGCAGCAACACGTCGACCTGATAGCGCCGCATGCAGATAATTTCAATTAAATCATGGATATCACAGGCAATTGCTTTAGGTTGCATCATGCTCTCTCCAGACTGAACAGCGCCGATCAAATCGGCGCGCCCGGTGGCAGTTGTTTTGGTACAAATACCGGTTGCCAGACCCCATGCTGCAGATACTGCTGCCATTGGCTGGCGATTAACTGCGCCGTACTGTCTTCTCGTTTTTGCAGTTGTTTGCCAAGGTCGGTCAGCTTCGCCAGCAAAGTCGCCCGCGCTTCCGGTGCTAAATCCTGGTGAGTCAGGCTGTGCATTAGCTGGTAAAAGGCGACATGACTGACACGTTGCTGCAGCAGGCCTTTGTGGTCATCACTGCTATCGGTCAATATGGTGCTGTTGAGCACAGTGTTTAGCAACGCATCAAGCTGCTGCTGGCTGCTTAAGCGGTTCAGCCGCAGCGGGTGTAACAGCAGGCTCAGCGTATGATTGGCCGAAGCTTCAGCTGCCGACAGTGGGTCAAAAGCCAGCCCAGTGCGGCCCTGAAAACTTTCGCGGCCATCGGCATCGCCATAGGCTTTGGGTGGAATAAGCGTCAGCAGTTCTTTGGGCAGCGCCAGAAATTCCGGCGTCAGTGTGTTGAGTAACGCCGCCAATGCAGCTTGTTGCTGCCTGGTATCGACCCACCGAAAACCTTTCGGTTGGTCATAATCGCCTTTTAATTCATATTCATAATGCGCACCGCCAATCAGCTTACTGACGGCTTCCACCTGATAACGGTGCAGCGCATAAATCGGCACCAAAGCCTCATGCAGCGCCGACAAAGGCCGGTTACTGGCGATGTTATCAAGGCCAAATTGTTCGAGGGCAGCCGTGCGAACCTGACTTAGCCGGTTCAGCTCCGCCACCGGATCAGCGCCGCTGTCCCATAAATGGCCGATAGCGCTGACGCCACCTTCCGGCCGCGCGTCTTCATCGGCCATATATTGCAAACCCTGTTGTTTGGCTTGCTGCACCAAGGCTGCGCGCGCGCTGTCGTTGTGGTCACCATAGCCATAAGCGATGGCATATAAATCCCATTCACCGAGGCCTTCACGATAGGCCTGGTCCAGCGCCAGTTTGCCGTTTCGCAGGTCGACCTGCGGATGTGGATAATCCATCACAGTGGCGCGGCCATTGGCGCTGCCGGCAAAGTTATGAATAAGCCCGAGCGTGTGGCCCACTTCATGCGCCGCCAGCTGGCGAATTCGGGCCAGCGCCATGGTTTTGGCCGCTTCGGTGCTGCCGTTTTGCTGATAAGGTGCGGTGAGGCCGGTTGCGATGAGGAAATCCTGCCGGACTCTGAGCGACCCCAAAGTGACATGGCCTTTGATAATTTCACCGGTACGCGGGTCAGTCACACCATAGCCGTAAGACCAGCCGCGGGTAGCCCGATGTACCCATTGGATCACGTTGTAACGCACATCCATCGGGTCCGCATCTGCCGGTAAGTCTTTAACCTGAAATGCATCTTTGTAACCAAGCTTCTGATACGCCTGGTCCCACCAACCGGCGCCTTGTTTCAGTGCTGTGCGCACCGGCTCCGGCACTCCGGGGTCGAGGTAATAGACAATAGGTTCGATGGCTTCACTGACTGGCGCGGCCGGGTCCTTTTTCTGTAAGCGGTGGCGCGGCAATAAGCGCTGTACGATTGGCTGGTCAAAGGCGGTGGCGTAGTCCATATATTCGACTTTCCAGTAGCCGGAATAAGGATGAAAAGCGCGCGGTTGATAACCCTCATCTGGCAGCGCCACTAACGAGTGGTGCAGATGCACAGTGATTGCTTCTGGCGCCGGTGTGACTTGTTTGACAAATTCACCGGCTTTGCTGCCGCTGTAAGTCACCATGGCTTCCAGTTCAGTGTTGCGCGGGAAGGCTTTGCTGCGATTTAAATAAACACCGCTGCGGCTGGCGTCCGGGCTGAAATTGCCTTGTTGCTGCGCTTCCAGTTTGGCGCTGATTTGATGCATATCGCTTTGCAAAAATGCGGTGTAATCGACCAGCAGCTTGCCGCTATCGCTGGCCACCACCGGTAAACCGGCCAGTACCGAACTGGCAAAAGCTTCGTCGATGCTCTGGCGTTCGGCCGGGTTGCTGGAATTGGCGCGGTAATAGGTGTTGAGCTGCTTCAGCATTACCTTATTGCCAAATTGTTCAAACTGCACCAGCCGGGTGTCACCGAGCTGACCGCGGTCCAGGCCAATATCATTGGAACCGACACCCCGCGGTAACGAACTCTGGAAAATAAACGGCTGCGCTAATTTGTCGACCTGCAGATAGACTTTGTCGGTCTTGGCGTCGTAATAAAAATCAAAATAACCGCTCTGATGCAACATGCCTTTGGTAAAAGCGGCAATCGCCGATTTTTTGCTGGCGGCTGCTGTCTGCGCTTGTGCGGCTGGTTGAGGCGTGGTTGCAGCCGTATTGGCGCTTAGCAGCATCGGCGCCAGTGCGGGCAACAGCCACCACATGCGGGAACATAAAACAGACTTCATCAGGCATCCTTGTGCTTGCAGGGCGGCGCAGTTGATCACTGCGCGATAGAGTGCAATTAACATACAAGGTCCCTTGCTGCAAAAACAACCGCTAAATGACAGGCTTCGGTGGATGGTGGTTCAGTGGCGTTCAGTGGCGGGGAGGCCCCGATTCCGGGGCCGCTTGTTGATTTGAATTATCCGCCCGATAGCTGCGACGGTCCTTCCGAGTCATACCAGACACTGTATTTATCGCCAAGCCATAAGTGCAGGCGAAACAGATAAGCGTTTGCCAGCAGAAGTAGTCCACCGGCTAATGCCGGTTCACTCCAAATCCCCAGTAAACAAAACACAAAACCAAAACCGTGCGAAATTATTTCAACCCGAAAGGCCGCGCTGCGACAGGGTCTGAAGCTGAAAAAATTCAGCACAAACAGCCATTTCAGGCTGGTCGGTAACTGCTGCCAATGGTTGGATTTTTTATCCATAACAAAGTGCTCCTGAGTTAAAGTGACAACATCAACTTCCAGCACTGCTGCCAGGCACTTGAGCGTCTCAGTGCTTGGTTTATGGCCACTTTCAATGCGCTGAATAGTCCGGACATTTAACCCGGACATCTGCGCCAATTGTTCTTGCGACAACAAACGGCTCAAACGTAACTGTTTCAAAATCATGGCATCACCTTGCAGACAGTGCAGCAGCACCTTAGCGTTTTAGCATACCTGACGGTGACGACTCGTACCCGGTATTCATGTGACATCCGCCGGACTATGACCCGACATTTGCCCGACATGGGTATTAGTTGAGGCCGTTTCGACTTCAATGCAAGGATCGAAGTTAGCTTCGATCTGTACGGCGACGCTGCGCTTGCCGATACCTACAGTCTTGTATGAAGAGTACGGTAAGCAACGCGTCACCGTACGTCTATACAAGGCCATTTGGCGGAATGTTATGGCTGGCGGTGGAAAGTGAACAGTCAGGCAAATCGCTGTGGAAACGCCATGGTTATCTGAAATGTTCATGCAGCCGCTATATGATTTTCTCATAGAGAATAATCACATAGTGTTCAGTATCTTCAGCTTACAGCCAAAAAGCATGGCCAAGCATCTAGGTGTCATGCCGAGGCTATCATCACTCAGCGCCGATCAACAGGCAACTGCAACAACGCAAACTCCTGCCACTCGCTACTATCTTCGCCGGCATTTAGTTCACCATGAAAATAATCCGGCTGGAGTAAGAGGTCATCGTGTTGCAGGTCGGCTGGTGATTCGACATAAAACGGCGAGGTGACTTGATCTGGCTGCGGCATCACGAAATCTCCGATGAATATGCAAAAGGACTTATTAAGCTATAGCGGGTTTTCGCGGGTATGGAGATAAAAAAACGCCGGCATGGCCGGCGTGGGGAAATGCTGGCGACCGACTTTGCAGGGCAGGCGGCCAGCGAGGCTTTAAGTGTGTCGTTACAGCTTATTCAAACAAATAGCGTGCATGAAAACGCAGATGTTCTTCGATAAAGCTGCTGATGAAATAATACGAATGGTCGTAACCGGGCTGGAAGCGGATCTCGACGTTGGCAGCAGTTTGGGCGCCACTGCTGGCGGCAGCTTCTATCAGCGCTTCAGTACGCAGCTGGGCCGGATAAAACTGGTCTTTATCGCCTTGATCTACCAGCATTGGCGGCACCATCGTCGCTTTGGCTAACAAAGTGCTGGCGTCGTACTCCAGCCAATCAGCAATATTTTCACCAAGATAAGCAGTGAAAGCTTTGCGGCCCCAGTCACACTGGCTCGGCTGGCAAATTGGCGAAAACGCCGACACAGAGCGATAGGCCGCTGGCTGGCGCAGCGCCAGGACCAAGGCACCGTGGCCGCCCATCGAATGCCCGCTGATCGATTTCACCTGGGTCAACGGCAGTGCCACCGGTAAAATCGCCGGCAGTTCGCGGCTTATGTAATCGTACATGCGGTAATGCGCGGTCCAGGGCGCTTCGGTGGCGTTGACATAAAAACCGGCACCCTGTCCTAAATCATAAGCCGGGTCGTTAGCCACCAGTTCACCACGCGGGCTGGTGTCCGGAATAATCAGTGCAATGCCAAGCTCGGCGGCGATGCGCTGCGCACCGGCTTTGACTGAAAAGTTCTCGTCGGTGCAGGTGAGGCCGGACAACCAATACAGCGCCGGCACTTTTTGTGTTTCAGCCTGCGGTGGCAAATACACCGACAACTGCATTTTACAGCTCAGCGTATTGGCGAAGTGTTCAAACTTCAGCTGGCGGCCGCCAAACAGACGGGATTCGGCCAGTTGCGTCAGTGACATATTTTAATCCTTGTCAAACACCCGGCCCTTGTAGGTGCCGGGTCAAAAAATCAAAAGTGAATGACGGTGCGGATTGATTTGCCTTCATGCATCAAATCAAAGGCTTCGTTGATGCGCTCCAGCGGCATGGTATGCGTGATAAAAGTATCCAGCTCAAACTCGCCATTTAAATAACGTTCGACATAATCCGGCAGTTCAGTGCGGCCTTTGACACCACCAAAAGCGGTGCCGCGCCAGACCCGGCCGGTCACCAGCTGGAATGGCCGGGTGGAAATTTCCGCACCGCTTGGCGCCACGCCGATAATCACCGACTCGCCCCAGCCTTTGTGGCAGCACTCTAAGGCCGAGCGCATCACGTTGACGTTACCGATACATTCAAAAGAGAAATCAACGCCGCCGTCGGTCATCTCAACGATGACATCCTGAATAGGCTTGTCGAAGTTCTTCGGATTGACCACATCAGTCGCGCCCAATTTCAGCGCGATATCAAACTTGGATTCGTTGATATCAATGGCGATGATCCGGCTGGCTTTGGCCATCACGGCGCCAATCACGGCCGACAGCCCAATACCGCCCAAACCAAAAATCGCCACAGTGTCGCCTTCCTTCACTTTGGCGGTGTTCATCACCGCGCCCATGCCGGTGGTCACGCCACAACCAAGCAAACAGACTTTTTCCAGCGGCGCGGCTTTGTTGATTTTGGCGAGTGAAATTTCCGGCAGCACTGTGTGCTCAGCGAAAGTGGAAGTGCCCATATAGTGGAAAATCGGCTGGCCATTTTTGGAGAATCGCGTGGTGCCATCCGGCATCAGGCCCTGGCCCTGGGTGGCGCGAATGGCCTGACATAAATTGGTTTTGCCGGATAAGCAGAATTTGCATTTGCCGCATTCCGGTGTGTAGAGCGGGATCACATGGTCGCCGACTGCGACGCTGGTGACGCCAGGGCCAACCGCTTCAACGATACCACCGCCTTCATGGCCGAGAATACAAGGGAATTTGCCTTCCGAATCAGCGCCTGACAGCGTGTAGGCGTCGGTGTGGCAGACGCCGGTGGCGATAATACGCACCAGCACTTCGCCTTGTTGCGGTGGCATTAAATCCACTTCTTCAATCGATAACGGCTGGTTGGGGCCCCAGGCGACGGCGGCGCGGGTTTTGAGCATTTGCATGGTTTAATTCCTTTGAGCTGCGGTGACAGAAGCAAAGCACAGCCTGCCTGCGATCACCAGCGGCAGAGACAACAAGATGCCTCATTGTAATTTTTTCTTAATCGAAGATAATCAGGCAAAAATGAAAATGAGTTTTGCATAAATGAAAGAATGGCAGGGCGTGTCCGAGTTTGTCGCAGTGGCGGAACTGGGCAGTTTTTCGGCAGCGGCGCGTCAGCTTGGCATGTCGGTGGCACAGGTCAGCCGCAATGTGCGCGAATTAGAGCAGCGCCTGCAGGTGTTGTTATTGCAGCGCACTACGCGGCAAGTGCACTTAACTGAGCCCGGCACTTTGTATCTGCAGCAATGCCGGCCTTTGTTGCATGGCCTGGCGCAGGCCAATCAGCAGCTGCTGGATTTACAGGGCCAGCCGTCTGGGTTGATTAAACTGACCGCGCCGGTGTTTTATGGTGAAACGGTGATTGCGCCGCTCTTACATGATTTTTTGCAAAAATACCCACGCTTGCTGCTGGAGCTGGATTTAACCAATGCCCAGCTCGATTTAGTTAAAGGCGGTTTTGACTGCGCGATCCGGCTTGGGCAGCTCAGTGATTCAACTTTGCAGGCGCGCAAACTCGGCAGCCGCCGCGCCTTTCTGGCAGCAAGCCCGGCGTATCTGGCAGAGCAAGGCCTCCCGGCGCAGCTGAGTGACCTCAGCCAGCATCGTTGTCTGGTTGGTTCGGTCGATTACTGGCGTTTTGAGCAACAAGGCCAAAAACTGCAAATCCGCCCGACGCCCTACATCAAGTGCAACAGCGGGGTGGCACTGACCGATGCGGCATTAAAAGGCCTGGGTATTACGCAACTACCGGATTATTACCTGTTGCCGCACCTGCAGCAGGGCACGCTTGTGGAGCTCTTGCCAGAGCTGCAACCCAAAGACGACGGCATTTGGGCCTTGTATCCGCTCAATCAGCATTTGCCGCAAAAAGTGCGGTTATTGTTGGATTATTTGCAGCAGCAGTTGGCTTGAACCCGCAGTAAACTCAGCGTGAACGGGCAGTTCGCGCTGTGAGTAGCTACCAGGTATTTTCTACCCGGCCCAGACTCAGTAAGTGGCGAGTCCTGAATCACTGACAGATTGCGAATGTGACTGATAAATCCTTTGCCGGCAGACACAGTTCAAAACTGCGAGATGACCCAAACGGGTTTAGCAATAAAGTGCTCGCCTTATGTTTAGCGGTAAAACAACGCGACTAACAAGGCGCCCACGCCGCAGCCGAACATCATATAAGCCAGGATGGTGATGTGTTTTTCCATCGTGGCGGTCCGGGGCAGCTTCAGTCGGGAACTGGCGACGGACGCCTCCTGTGCCGCACTTAACCGTTCCACCAGAATTTGTTGTGCCTGGAGTGACAAAATGGCGGCCAGAAATAGCACCGCCACAGCCGCAAATACCACCGGTTTCATCGGGCTGCGACTAAACACCGTTTCAAGTAATGTAACTGCGCCGCCCGCTGCAGCCAGCGACAGCGTCGTTAACTGCTTCAGGAAGTCAAAAGACAACAACGCCATAGTATCAGGGCTGACCTGTTCTGTACGGGTATCTGTATTCATCATTGTTCTTTTATCTGATTGTGTGTCTGGTGTTATCAACAAAACAGGCTTGCAGGCCGCCTTTTTTCAGGCCGTAGTATTTTGCTAACCCGCTGCAAACGCCGCCGGCAATAAAAGATGTGCCACGGCTGAGTTTATTCTCTGCTGAAAATTCCATGCGTGCTCCTTGCTCTTGTGTCGCCGCCGCTGCTCTTAACATAGCGGCCCTAACCATGCGGCCCAAACATACCGTTGATGGCGGTTTGGCTACGCGCTCAGGTACTGAAAACTGACTTATTGTTGCATAAAATCAACTATTTGCTGACATTTGTCCAGCACGGAACTTGCTGTTGATTGCTTGATTTCCTGCAACAGCAGTTGGTTGGATGAAGGCGGTGAGATTATTCGCGCACAGGCGCTGCTTTCACAGCGCCTGTGCCGACTCCTTTAAGCCCGGCCGCGGGTTGCGGTGGCGGGGGAAATGCGGGCGGCGATCAGGGCCGGGTAACTGACGGCCAGCTGGCCGACCAACAACAGTGCGGCGCAACCGACGAGCAACAGGCCTGGCGTCAGCGGTGTCATAGCAAAGGTGCTGACCAGCCAGATATTCAGGCCAATAGCACCGCCAATACCCAGCACCACGCCAAGGCTACTGATCAGCAGGTTTTCCAGCATAAAAAACCGCATGATTTGCCACTGACTGGCACCGAGCGCGCGGCGCGTGCCGATTTGCCGGGTGCGGCGATTAATGCTGAACATGGCCAGGCCAACGATGCCAAAACCGGTGATTAACGTCAGCACAATAATGACCGTCAGCAGGATATTGTTGGTGGCCTGATGTTCGCGGTAGCTCTCGGCGCGGGTTTCGGTCATGGTTTTGACATTGCGGATTATGCGCTGTTTGTCGCTGTCGGCCAGCATTTTTTCAATCTGTGGCATCAGCGCATCACGCCGGCCCGGCTCAGTGCGGATAAACAGCCGCGAACCTTTGTTCTCCAGCTGACTGGGCACCAATGACGCGTGTTCGGTATTGTCCCAGCCATTCCACGGCGATTGCAGGCTTTTGACGATGCCGGTCACCTGCATCGGGTCATGGTTGTTGATATACACGGTCTGGCCCAGCGCTTTTTTCCAGTCACCGTCAAACAGCTTTTCCGCCAGTTTTTGCGTGATGATGATTTTTGGCGGCCATTTATTGCTCGAGCGTTCGCGCCAGCTGATATCACTTTCACTGAAGTTTTCACCGGCCAGCAGTTCAACACCAAGCGCAGCAATGCCTTGGGTATCGACGAAATAGATCGCGGTGCCGGTGCCGTCGACATCATCGCCCGGTTTGGTTTGTAAGCCCATCGACCAACCGCCGCCACTTAAGGGGATAGCATTGATTTGGGTGGCCGCCACCACACCCGGCGTTTTACGGATCTGATCTAAATCCCGCGCTAAGGCGCTTTGCAGCGGATAGTTTTCACCAAACACGGTGTTACTTAAATAAAAGGTGTTTTGCTCATCGACGCCGCTGGCTCTGGCCATCTGGCGGTTGCGCTCCTGCATCATAAAGATGGCGTTGACCATAATGGTTAAGGTCAGGGCGATTTGCAGCGCAATTAACAAAGCGCCGATTTTGTTGCGCATCAGGGCGCGCAGCATAGGTCCGAGTTCTAACATGGTCAGCTCCTTATTGCGCTTTAAGTTGTTGCGATGGTTGCACCTGACAGGCGCGCCAGGTCGGGTACAGACCGGCCAGAATGCTGGAGCCAATCGCCAGCAGAATCGCCAGCAGCACCATGTTGAAATCCAGCACCGCGAGTTCCGCCATCCAGTCGCCATACATCGATTTGACCGCCTCTAAGCCCAGCCAGGCCAACACTAAACCCAACAGCCCACCGGCCAGGCCAATACAGCCGGATTCAACCAGGTGCTGCAGGAATAAATCGCGCCGGCTGGCGCCTAAGGCCTGACGCACACCAATTTCACTGGCCTTGCCGAGGAATTTGGCCAGCAGTAGCCCGACGGTATTGAGCAGGCAGACGGTTAAAAACATCAGCGCCATCGCCATCATCATGCTGGCATCTTCCGACACCACTTCCCGTTGTTCCAGCCAGGTCATCACGTCACTTAACTTGTTGTTGCGGGTGCGGGCGAAGCGGCCGAATTTGTGCTGCTCGTCGGCATAAGCGTCGATATAACTCTGATACTGTTCGACGTCGGCTTTGGTCGGTAGTTCGACCCACAGCTGGGTCCAGATACATTCTGAATCGAGGTAGGCTTTAAAGCCCGATTCAGTTGGTTTCCAGCAATTGTTATTGCCGGACTGGCCGAGGATTTGCTCCGACATCAGGCTGAACGGCACAAAAAACTCTTCGCTGTCCTGAAAGGCGCCTGTGCTGATGTCATAAAAGCGTGGTTGTGGCTGCCAGCGTTTAATCACGCCTGCGATGCGGAAATCTTTGCCAGCCAGGCGCAGCGTCTGGCCGGTGGAGTCTTTACCGCCGAATAAACGCTCATTGATTTCTGCGGTGATCACCACGACAAATTCTTTATTTAAATCAGCCTGTTCATCCCAGCCGCTGCCGTATAAAAACGGTACGTCAAACATCGGGAAAAAGTCAGCGCTGTTAGCGCGGCCTTGTGCCATAAAAGGCAGCGCTTCTTTATCGGCTGGTTCAATCACTGCGGCTGCACCGGTGGCAATACTTTGACGCGGCGCTTTTTTCGCCTGCCATAAGGTGATGGCGTCACGGTAAGTTAATTGATCCGGTGGGTCGCCGTTGTCAAAATACGGGTCGTTTGGGTCCCAGGCATCTAACTGCACATAAAACAGCTGGTCGCTTTTTTGCGGAATAGGGTTGGCCGACATCAGGTAATTCACCGTGATGGTGGTCATAGCCGCGCCAATTCCGAGCGCAATCGCCAGCACCATCAACAAGCTCATGCCCCAGGTGCGTTTTGAGCTGAGCCAGGCCAGCTTCAGATAATAACTGAACATATTGCCTCCTCAGACCGCAGCGAGATTGTGAATATTGTGCTGGCCCTGACGCAGCTCCTGCGCCTGACCGTCTTTGATAAAAATCTGCCGTTTGGCGCGCGCCGCTAAGCCATTATCGTGCGTCACCATCAATATCGTGGTGCCGTTGGCATTGATGTCTTCAAGCAAACTCATCACTGATTGCGCCATGCTGGAATCGAGGTTACCGGTCGGTTCGTCGGCCAGTAAAAAACGTGGCGAAGTGGCCAACGCGCGGGCAATCGCCACCCGTTGTTGCTGACCACCGGACAGTTGCGATGGCAGATGCTTCATCCGGGAGGCGAGGCCGACCTGGTCCAGATGATATTCAATGCGTTTTTTCCGCTCCGCCGCATTAAAACCACGATAACGCAGCGGTACGTCGACATTGTCGAACAGGTTTAAATCCGGGATTAAGTTAAAGCTCTGAAAGATAAAACCAATTTTTTGGTTGCGCATCCGGGAGCGGCCTTTGTCGTCCAGTTTGCTGATGTCTTCGCCATCCAGCCAGTATTCACCGGAAGTGGAACTTTCCAGCAGGCCGGCAATGTTTAAAAAAGTGGTTTTGCCGGAGCCGGACGGGCCTGTCACACTGACAAAATCGCCTTCCGATAAGTCCAGATTGATGTCGCGCAGCGCGTGGGTCACGACGTTGTCGGTGGCAAATGATTTACTGATGTTTTTCATACTAAGCATAAATTCTCCTGTGGGCGCGGCCCGGCTGCATAATTCGTTGTCGGTTAATTCAGTTGCTTTAATTCAACTGCACTGTGCTGGCGCCCTGAAAAATATCAGTGCCAGAGGTAATGATTTGGTCGCCCGCTTTGAGACCGGTCAGGATCTCCACGGCATTGATGCTGCGTGCACCGGTCTCAATCGGAGTTTTTACAGCGAGGCCATCGCGCACCAGATACGCAAAGCGGCCATTGCTGCTATCCAAAAACTGACCGCGAGCGACCTGTAACACCGCCGGGCGTTGTTCCAGCAGAATGCGGCTGGCAAGACGTTGGTTTTGCCGTAAAGAAGTCGGCGCATCTTTGGTAAAACGCACCCGGCCTTTGACTTGGTTTTCAAATACTTCCGGTGAAATGGTGACAAGCTTACCGGCGTAGATTTGGCTCTCGACTGTGACTTCCACCGGCAAGCCGATGCTTAAGTCATTGGCATAACTTTCCGGTACGGCGATTTCCACTTCGAACTGGCTTAAATCCACCACCGATAAAATCAGCTGGTTTTTGATGATGTAGGTTTTGTTTTCCACTGCGAGATTGCCGAGCAGGCCATCAACCGGTGATCGCACGTTGAGGCTGTCCACCTGACGCTGATAATCGGCGACCAGCAGCTGCTGACGTTGCAGTGCCTGCGCCAGGCTTTGCAGTTCAAATTCGAGATTCTCTTTGTTTAACGTGGCGTCTTCGACCGCATGGCGGTGCTGCACTTTGGCGGTTTCCAGGTCGTCCCGGGCCTTTTCAAAATCAATCTGGCTGATAGCTTTCAGTGTATAGCCTTGTTCAGCGCGGCGTTTTTCCCGGTCGGCAGTGGTCAGCGTGACCTGCGCGATATCAACGGCTTTTTGGTCGGTCAGCTGCTGTTTTTTCGCCAGAATTTTCTGCCGGTCATAGCTGGTTTGCAGGCTGAACAGCGTCGCTTGTTCCTGCTGCAGCCGGCTGGTCAGTTCAGGGCTGTCCAGCGTTGCCAGGATTTGGCCTTTTTTCACTTCAGTGCCGGCATCGAGCAGCAGGGTCACAGTGCCTTCGGCCGGTGCGTATAGTTTCGGGCTGACCGCCGCGACGACCTGACCCTGCGCGGAAATATCGCGGGTAAAATCAGCGGTTTTGACGGTATCGACCCGCACGCGTGACAGCGGTACTGAAATGTCAGATTGGGACCAGCTTTGTACGGCCGGTAGCACCAGCCACAGCAGCAGCGCTGCACCGCAAAGCGCAGCAACTGGCCACAGCCAGCGGGGTTTGGAGCGGGGTTGTTGCAGAACTTCATCCTGCGCACTGGTATCGGCTATTTTCATCAGCAATTCCTCATATGATTGCCAATGAGTCAGAACGAGTGTGGAAATGGTTGGGAATGCCAGGACAAAAACATGTAACTGAATGTGTCGTCGCCGCTTTCGCTGTCAGGAAATGCCGTGGGGCTGTGCGTCAGGCCTGCAGTTGGGGTAGAATCCGCCGCCTTGATGGAAGACTGCCTAATCCGAGCAGAGGTTTTCACGCATGCTGCTGTTGATCGACAACTACGACTCTTTTACCTGGAACCTGGTGCAGTATTTTGCTGAGCTGGGCCAGCAAGTTGTGGTGAAACGGCATGATGAAATCGACCTTGCCGGTATCGCTGCGCTGAAGCCTGACCACTTAGTGATTTCACCCGGCCCCTGCAGCCCGAATGAAGCCGGGATTTCACTGGCCGCTATCACCGAGTTTGCCGGCAAACTGCCGATTTTGGGGGTGTGTCTGGGTCATCAGGCGTTGGCGCAGGCTTTCGGCGGCAACATTATCCGGGCGCGCCAGGTCGTGCACGGCAAAAATTCGTTGATCCGCCACGACAATAGCTCTGTGTTCTGTGGCCTGAACAATCCACTGAGCGTCACCCGCTACCATTCTCTGGTGGTAGAAAAACACAGCCTGCCGGCAGATTTTCGCCTGACCGCCTGGACTGAAACGGCAGATGGTGCCGTTGATGAAATTATGGGTATCGCGCACCGCACTTTACCGCTGCACGGCGTGCAATTTCACCCGGAAGCGATTTTATCGGAGCAAGGACACCAACTGCTCGCTAATTTTTTAAGCGGCCAGTGCGGCTGAGCCAGCGGCAGCATTGACATGGCCAGCCTTCACATCGCACACTGCGGCCATTCGCAGTTAAAAATTAAAGCGGTTCCATGTCGTCTATTGCCCAGGTGCAACAACAACGTTTTTTCGATTGCATCCTTGAAATCAAGCCCGATCAAAAACGCTATGGCTTTAAACGCCAGCCGCAGAAAAGCAGCAGTCCACTCAACGCTCCTTCGGTAGCAACAGCCAATGCAGGCCGTACTTTGCTGGATATCGAGCAGCAGGCGGCTTTCAACCGGCAGGCTGGCGTCATCGCTAAGCAACAATTTATCGAATTTACCCAAGCGCATTTACATGATCAGGTCGCTGAAGAGCTGTTTCTGAAACTCGGCAAATTCGACACAGTGGCCAGCACTGTCTTTAATCTGGCGGATGGCTTTCCGGCCGTGCTTGATGTTTTGAGTGCACGCGCTTTGACATTAAGCCAGCTGGAAACGCTGGTAGTGAAAGTTGACTGGCTGAAAGAAGATTTACTGAAGCTGGTCAATCAGCCGCAGTATCGCAATAAAACGCCGTCCGGCAATTTTATTAAAGAGTTAAAACCGGCGCTGGGCTTGTTAGGTCTAGAAGCTATGCAACAGATCCTGCCGGTCTTTGCGCTAAAACGCTCATTACCACATGCAACCGATCCTTTCACCGGCTTTAAAGGCCAAATCTGGCAATATAGCATTGCGGTCGCGTTAGCGGCCCAGCGGCTGGCGGAAGAAACCGGCGAAAACGCTTTTGTCGCTTATTGTGCCGGTTTGTTCCATTCACTGGGGTATCTGGTGGTGACTCGTACTTATCTGCGTACCTATCAGCAAGTAAAACAGGCGGCGATGCTCAAAGCCCGCGATGCCCGGGACACTGAACTGACCGATGCGCTGGACAGCCTGGATGCCGACGCCAGTTTCCTCAATTCCTGTTTCCAGGAATTCGCCGCCATTATCAGTGCTGATTTAGTGTCAAAATGGGGACTGAAACGGCTACCGCTGAGTCAGGTGCTCGATCAATTTGCCGAGGGGGTGGGTTACAGCGGCGCCAGTCGTTTAACCCAAATCGTGCATCAGGCTGTCTGTTTTGTGCAGGCCCAAACGCTGCGTAAATACAAACTGCTGGATGACGCCGAAGAATTAGCCTGGATGCAGGCGGTGCAACTGCGGCCAGAACACCGGCAGTTACTGCAACAAACCCGGTTAGATCGGCTGGAAATCGATTAATTGCCACCGTTCTAATCTGGTAAGACCAGATTTTTTTCACCATATTCATGCAACAGCCGGACCGCCCGGCTGTTGTTGTTTTATGCGTCCGGCACGGTCAGGCTACGGCTGCATACGGAAACAATCAGTTGCTTAGTTATTCACCTGAACTGCAAATCTATCTGCAGCCCTTTATTTTCGGGCGCTGCAGTGTTTTTTAACCCGAGACTTCCGCGTTTTTTTCTGTAATACTCCGGCAGAAATCTGAATAAAAATCTGCCGGAATTTTGCATAATTGCATAAGCCAATTTCGGCCTCCCAGACTCAGAGGAATAAATCATGTCAGCAGCTTTACCCGTTACCCGCGCTTTGTTTGATGAAGTTATGGTGCCTAACTACGCACCGGCGCCAATTATTCCGGTACGGGGTCAGGGCTCCCGGGTCTGGGATCAGGACAACCGCGAGTATGTCGATTTTGCCGGTGGTATTGCAGTGAGCTCGTTAGGCCATTGCCATCCGGCGCTGGTCAATGCACTGACCGAACAAGCCGGCAAACTGTGGCATTTAAGTAACGTGATGACCAACGAGCCGGCGCTGCGTCTGGCCAAGCAGCTGGTCGACAACACCTTCGCGGAAAAAGTTTATTTTGCCAACTCAGGCGCTGAAGCCAACGAAGCGGCATTAAAGCTGGCGCGGCGCTGGGGTTTAGAGAAGTTCGGCGCGCACAAGCAGGACATCATTTCATTTGGTAAAAGCTTTCACGGCCGTACCTTTTTCACTGTGACCGTTGGTGGTCAGGCCGCTTATTCTGACGGCTTCGGGCCAAAACCTGCCGCCATTCTGCATGCGGAATACAATAATCTCGACAGCCTGAAGGCGCTGATTTCAGACAATACCTGTGCGGTCATTATGGAACCGGTGCAAGGCGAAGGCGGTATTATTCCGGCCACGGCTGAGTTTATCCAGGGCGTCCGTGAGCTGTGTAATCAACACAATGCGCTGTTGATTTTTGATGAAGTGCAAACCGGTGTTGGCCGCAGCGGCAAACTGTATGCCTACATGCATACGCCGGTAGTGCCGGACATTCTGACCAGTGCCAAATCACTGGGCGGTGGTTTCCCAATTGGCGCCATGCTGACCACCACAGAGATCGCTTCTCACCTCAAAGTCGGCACCCACGGTTCGACCTATGGCGGCAACCCGCTCGGCTGCGCTGTGGCTTATGCCGCCATTGAGACCATCAATCAGCCAGAGGTGCTGAGTGGTGTACTGGCCAAAGAAGCGCTGTTCAGGGCAGAACTGGCGAAAATCAACGCTAAATATGGCGTATTCAGTGAAGTGCGCGGCCAGGGCTTGTTGCTCGGTGCCGCCTTGGCTGAGCAATTCAAAGGCCGCTCACGGGATTTCCTGTTAGCCGCGGCTGCAGAAGGTTTATTTGTGCTGATGGCCGGTTATGACGTGGTGCGGTTTGCGCCAAGTCTGGTGATCCCGGACGCCGATATCACCGAAGGCATGGCCCGTTTTGAACGGGCTGTCGCCAAAGTTGTACAGGGCTAAGTACTGTCATTCAAAGCGACGACTATTCAGGTCGCCGCAGCTGTAAACCACTGCGGGCTATCAACCACTGCGATGCTATGCCCGCACCGCAACTCCGAGGAAGCGACCCATGATGGTGATCCGTCCAATCCGCGCCGCAGATTTCCCGGTGCTTTATGAAATGGCGGTTGAGTCCGGCCACGGTTTTACTTCGTTACCGGTCAACGACGAACTGCTGCAACGCAAAATTAACCGCTCTGAGCAGAGCTTTCACAAAACGGTACAGAAGCCGGTCGATGAAGGTTATCTGTTTGTGCTGGAAGATACCGTCAGCGGCGAAATTTGCGGTACCAGTGCCATTGAAGCCGCGGTGGGGCTGGACGATGCCTTTTATAACTATCATCTGGGTAAGGTTGTTCATACGTCGCGGGCGTTAGGCGTCTACAAGACCGTGGACATTCTGACGCTCTGTAACGATTACACCGGCGCGACTGAACTTTGTACCTTGTTTTTGCGTGAACACCGCCGCGAGAAAAACAACGGCAAGATGTTGTCGCGCTTTCGTTTTTTATTTATGGCGGAATTTCGTGAGCGCTTTTCTGACCGCATCATCGCCGAAATGCGCGGTGTGTCGGACGAAAACGGCAATTCACCATTCTGGGAATGGCTACAGGAACATTTCTTTTCAGTCGATTTCCCGACCGCCGATTATCTGACCGGCATTGGCCAGAAAGTGTTTATCGCCGAATTAATGCCGAAGTACCCGATTTACGTCAGTCTGCTCAGCAAAGAAGCGCAGGCGGTTATTGGTAAAGTGCACGAAAAAACCCGGCCGGCGCTGCAGCTGCTGCAGTCGGAAGGTTTTTCTGCCACAGGTTATGTCGACATTTTTGACGCCGGCCCGACGGTGGAAGCCAAACTGGAGCATATCCGTACGGCACGCAACAGTCGCCGGCTGCAGGTACGTATCGCGCCGGTCAGCGGCGGCCAGCCTTATCTGGTCTGTAACACCGACTGCGAGAATTTCCGCGCCAGCTGGACCCATCTGCATCTGGCCGAAACCGCTACTGAGGTTAATTTGCCAGCCGAGTTCGCTGAAGCGCTGCAGGTCAGCGATGGCGACTGGGTGCGCTTGGCCCGTTTATAAGTTTAAAGGAACAGTGTGATGACACAGCAAGTACAGTTTATCAACGGCATGTGGCTGGCAGGCGAGGGGCTGGTTTTCAGCTCAACAGATCCGGCGAAAAACCGCACCATCTGGCAAGGTCAGGCCGCTTCAGAACAACAGGTTGATTTAGCATTTCGTGCTGCCCGCGCCGCGTTTGAACCCTGGGCCGATTTCAGTTTTGCGCAGCGTGCTGATGTGGTTCGTGCTTTTGGTCAGCAACTGAATGAACACAAAGAAGCGCTGGCGCTTTGTATTGCCGAAGACACCGGCAAACCTTTGTGGGAAACCCGCACTGAAGTTGCGGCGATGATTGGTAAAGTGGATATCTCGATCCGCGCTTATCAGGAACGAACCGGCGAAAAAGAAAGCCCGATGCCGCAAGGCCGCTCGATGCTGCGGCATAAACCGCACGGCGTGGTGGCGGTATTTGGCCCTTATAACTTCCCGGGGCATTTGCCGAATGGCCATATTATTCCGGCCTTATTAGCCGGCAATACCGTGGTATTTAAACCAAGCGAACTGACGCCCAAAGTTGCGGAAGCCACGGTGAAGCTGTGGCAGGCTGCAGGTTTGCCGGCCGGCGTGCTGAACCTGTTACAAGGTGAAGTCGAGACCGGCAAAGCCATTGCCGCGCACCCGGAACTGGACGGTTTGTTTTTCACCGGCAGCTCGCGCACCGGCCATTTTTTACATCAACAATTCGCCGGCCGGCCGGACAAAATTCTGGCCTTAGAAATGGGTGGCAATAATCCGCTGATAGTGGCTGAAGTCAGCGATATCGACGCCACAGTGCATGACATTATCCAGTCGGCTTTTATTTCTTCCGGCCAGCGTTGTACCTGTGCCCGCCGGTTGTATTTGCCGCAAGGCGAAGCTGGTGATGCCATTCTTGCGCGCCTGCTGGAAGTCACCGCCAATATCAAAGTCGGGCTTTATGACGACGCGATCCAGCCGTTTATCGGTTCGATGATTTCCAACAAAGTGGCTTTGGGTATGCTGGCAGTGCAACAGCAGCTTGAGGCTTTAGGTGGCAAAGTGCTGTTACCGATGCAGTTGCTGGCCGAGGGCACAGGTTTACTGACGCCAGGTATTGTCGAGTGTTCAGCCGCGGCGCAGCTACCGGATGAGGAACATTTTGGCCCGCTGCTCAAAGTGTTCCGCTACAGCGATTTTGATGCAGCGATAGTGGCGGCGAACCAAACCAGCTTTGGTTTATCGGCCGGTTTATTGTCTGACAACGAAGCCCTGTATCAGCGCTTTTTCCGCCGCATCCGGGCCGGCATCGTCAACTGGAACCGGCCTATCACCGGCGCCAGCTCAGCCGCGCCTTTTGGCGGTATCGGCGGCAGTGGTAATCACCGCGCCAGCGCTTATTACGCGGCAGATTATTGTGCGTATCCGGTGGCTTCCGTGGAACTGGCACACAGTGAATTGCCGGCGCAGTTATCGCCCGGTTTACAGTTCTGAGTTTGACCAACAAAATGACCTGATAAGAACCCGCTTCATGCGGGTTCTGTTTTGACCCTGCGCAAACTTTGTTCACAGAATCAGCTGTCTGACTTGCCCTTCCTCCAGTGCAGATATATTTTTAAGCTCAGCGCTTTACGCTGAAATGCAATCTGTGGCAGATTGAATTCCCTCATCCATCCCGGTACGCAAAGCTATGGTCACGGACAAACCCGGTTATGAACATCTGATTCAGTTTTTAACCGAACATTTAGCGTTATTCGAGCAACAAGGCACGCCGACGTCGCATCGCAAAACGCTGGGTGTGATCATCGAAGAGCAGATTGCCGAACAAATCATTCAGCTGTGTCTGCAGCATACTGAGTTGGAAACCATCCACCGTAGCCAAATCATCCGCGAAGTGGATGGCATCATGTACGACTTTCAGGAAGTGCTGGCCTCCGTCATTGAAAAACCAGCGACTGAAGAGCAAATCGAACTGATTAACGAAGTGTCGTTATTGATTAAAAACCTGTTTGATACCGCCATTGCCCATCTGATGGATTAAGACTGCTCCGGTCTTGCATAACTGCTGGCAGGGCAAAGCATTTATTCGTTAGAATAGCGCTTTTCCCCTCAGACAGCAGGAGCCTTCTATGGCCGACAATAATCAACTTCATGCCACCGTCAGCTGGGCTGGCGACAGTAACTTTATCGGTCGTTCCGGTTCAGGCCATGCTGTCGTGTTTGATTCCAATAAAGACAATGGCGTCGCACCCACACCGATGGAAATGCTGCTGATGTCCGCCGGTGCCTGTTCTTCAGTCGACGTAGTCAGCATTCTGCAAAAAGCCAAACAGCAAGTGACCCACTGTCGCGTGGTATTAAGCGGCGAGCGCGTCGATTCTATCCCGCGGGTATTTGAAAAAATTCATCTGCATTTTGAAGTCACCGGCTTTAACGTCAGTGAAAAACACGTCGAGCGGGCGGTGAATTTATCTGCTGAGAAATACTGCTCTGTGTCCATCATGCTGCAAAAAGCCATGACAGTGACGCATTCATTTGCCGTGATCCAAAGTGAGCTGCAGCCAGAAGGCTGACAGTTCTGAAGTTGAGTAACCTATACTGAGGACTCTGTACTCAGTGGAGAGAAGAAGACCGTGGTCAAACCTTTTGAAAAATTGAAGCTGCATGGCTTTAACAATTTAACCAAAAGCCTGAGTTTCAGTATCTACGATATCTGCTATGCGCAGACCGATCAGCAGCGGCAGGAGTATATCTCCTACATTGATGAGCAATACAATGCCGACCGGTTGACCGACATTCTGTCGGAAGTGGTGCATATTATCGGCGCCAATATCCTCAACATTGCGCGGCAGGATTACGATCCGCAAGGCGCCAGCGTGACCATTCTGGTCTGTGAAGAACCTATTGAAGACAAAGCCACGGGCCCGACGCCGGATGCTATTGTGGCGCATCTGGATAAAAGTCATATCTGCGTGCACACCTACCCGGAACACCATCCGCATGATGGCATCTGTACTTTCCGCGCCGATATTGAAGTGTCGACCTGTGGTGTGATTTCGCCGCTCAAAGCGCTGAATTTCTTAATTCATAGTTTTGAGTCGGATATTGTCACTATCGATTACCGGGTGCGTGGTTTTACCCGGGATGTCAGCGGTGTGAAGCACTACATCGATCACCCGATCCACTCCATTCAAAACTTTATGGACGATGCGACCAAAAACGCCTTCCAGATGGTCGACGTTAACGTCTATCAGGAAAACCTGTTCCACACCAAGATGATGCTGAAAGACTTTGCACTGGATAACTACATCTTTGGTGCCGGTGTGGATTCAATCAACGCTGAAGAACAACGCGCCATCGCAAAAAAAGTAAAACGCGAAATGCGCGAAATTTTCTATGGCCGTAATCTGCCGGATTTGGCTTAAATATTAAGGCCTTGCTCGCAAAGAGTAGGGCCATCTTTTTATCGGGAACAGGACTTTGCTAATGCCCCAGTCTGACATGCTGATCCGCGCCGCTACCATCGCAGATGCCGAAGCGATTGCCGCGATTTACAATCCTTATGTCATGGAGACCGCGGTCAGCTTCGAAGAACAGCCAGTGACTGCAGACGAGATGGCTACACGCATCAGCGGCGTGCTGCAACAAGGCTTGCCTTATCTGGTGGCTGAAGCTGCTGGCGAAGTGCTGGGGTATTGCTATGCGACGCCGTGGAAAGCGCGGGCGGCTTATCGTTATTCAGTGGAAGTGACGGTCTATCTGCAACCGGCTGCACAGGGGCGTGGTGTCGGTTATGCGCTGTATCAGCAGCTGTTTGGCTTGTTAAAAGCCGCGGGTTACCACGCGGCGCTGGGTGGCATCGTGCAGCCGAATCCGGCCAGCGTGGCTTTGCATGAAAAATGCGGCATGAAACAGGTGGCCTTGTTACCCGATATCGGCTTTAAACAAGGCCAGTGGCACAGCGTCGGTTATTGGCAGTTACTGCTGAGCGAGTTTCCGCCGGGCTAAGCCCGGTGAAATCCCGGCCTTATTCAATCCAGCTGACCTGACCCCGCGCCTGGCGGCGTTTAAGCATCAGCTCTTCAATCAGCGGCGTTAAAATCAGCTCCATCGCGAGGCCCATCTTGCCGCCCGGCACGACCAGCGTATTCACCCGTGACATAAAAGAGCCCTGCAGCATTTGCAGGTAATAAGGGAAATCGACGTGTTTGATGCCGCGAAAGCGTATCACGACAAAACTTTCATCCAGCGACGGAATATCTTTGGCGCTGAACGGGTTTGAGGTATCCACGGTCGGCACACGCTGAAAGTTAATATGGGTGCGGGAAAACTGCGGTGTGATGTGATTGATGTAATCGTCCATGCTGCGCACTATGCTGGCCATCACCGCTTCACGCGAATGGCCGCGCTCCGAGGTGTCGCGCATGATTTTCTGGATCCATTCCAGGTTGATAATCGGCACCATGCCAATCAGTAAATCGACATGGCGCGCCACGTTATTCGCATCTGTAACAACGCCGCCGTGCAGACCTTCATAAAACAATAAATCGGTGTCGGGGCGGATATCCTGCCAGGGCGTAAAAGTGCCGGGCAGCTGATTAAACGGCACCGCTTCGTCAAAGGTATGCAGATATTTGCGGATTTTCGTGCTGCCATGTTCAGCATAACTGGCAAAGCAGTTTTCCAGCGCGGCGAAGTCATTGGCTTCAGCGCCGAAATAACTGATATGGCGGCCTTGCTCGCGTGCTTTGCGAACTTCGACATCCATTTCCGGTCTGCTGTAGCGATGGAAACAATCGCCTTCAACAAAAGCCGCATCAATGCCTTGCGTGCGGAAGATATGCGAAAAGGCGTTGGTGGTCGTGGTCGTGCCGGCTCCGGAGGAGCCCGTCACGGCAATAATCGGGTTTTTTTGTGACATCCGCGCACTCCGTTCTGATTTGCTTTGGCTTTACCATAAAGGATAAAGTGAAGTCACAGCAAGCGGCAGCGGATGTCGTCTTCTACATATTCAGCAGGAATTTCATGAAAGTATTCAGTTTTGCCGCGTTGTTTCTGGCGCTTAATGCCAGTGCGGACCCGCAATACCAAATTCAATACGCGCAATATCAAAATGCCGAACATGGCGTTGCTATTCAAAAAGTCCTCGGCACTATCCAGCAAAAAGGTTATCAAAATCAGCCGGCATTTAGCCGTGACGGCAGCCGCTTGCTGTGGACAGCGCAAGCCGGGGAAGGGCCGATGGCGACCGACATTCACTGGTTGCTGTTAACTGAGGGCGGCGCTGGCAAAGCACTGCGCGCCACGCCTTTTGGTGAATTTTCGGCGACACCGCTACCGGGTTCTGACAGCGACTACTCCGTCGTGCGGGTCGAAGCCGACGGCACGCAGCGGCTGTGGCAAATCAACAGTCAGACCGAGCAGCTGTTGTTTCCGGAGTTAAAAGGCGTCGGTTATCACGCCTGGGGTGCAGATGAAGATTTATTGCTGTTTTTACTCGAAGACAGTGAAGGCCCGAACCGCGCCGTGTATAGAACCAAAGACGGCGAGCTGAAGACGCTGGCCGGCCATATTGGCCGGGCTTTGTTGTATCAGGCCAGCACAGACCGGTTTTTCTTTACGGCGCCGCGGCCAGGCCAGCCAGAAAACAGCCCACTGTGGCTCTGGCGTTATCAGGCAGGCAACAAAAAAGCCGACGCTTTATTGCCAATGCCGGCCAATGGCCAGGATTTAGCGGTCACGAGCCAGGGCACAGTACTGGTCAGCGCCGGCAAATTTATCTTCCAACTGGTCGATGACCACTGGTTGCCCTGGGCGGATTTATCCAAACAATGTGACGGCAAAGTCAGCCGTTTTAAATTAAACCCGGTCCAGCCGGTGCTGGCCTTTGTCTGTGAGAAGGAGAGTTAATGGCCAGTATCTTGTGGGCGTTATTTGCTGTGGCTTTGCTGCCTTATCTGGCGCGTATTCCGGTCGCGCGGGCTATGAATCAGCTAGGTGGTTACGACAATCACCTGCCACGCGCGCAACAAGCGCGGCTAGAAGGGCTGGGGGCGCGCGCCAATGCCGCGCATTACAACAGCTTTGAAGCGCTGCAGCTGTTTCTGGCTGCGGTGGCCGGTTGTGTAGTCAGTGGCAATTATGACGGC
>CAMLRA010000016.1 GCA_946482325.1 uncultured Chromatiaceae bacterium
CTACCGTCCATTTCACTGTGGTATTGCGCTGGCGCTGCGCCCAGAACACCAGCTCCGCCACCGCCATTGGCAGCAAATAACAGGCAAAACTGAAGAATAAATCCATTGGGCCGTCTAACTTGCTGCTGTTGCCATTTGGCCCCTGATTCAACACAAACCAGCCATATAGATACAAGCGGAAGCTCCACACGCCGTTGACTAGCAAAAAACTATGCACGGCCCAGCGTTTATGTGCAGTGAAATTACGCGCAATGGCATAACGCCAGGCGAAGAAAATCGCCACCGGGATCAATAAGCCATTGAGCGTAATGCCAATAGCGCCAAGGTCACTGAGCCGGTTGCCGGCGCCCCAGGTTAAATACAGCCCCGTGATGGCGCCGCTCAGGCCCAGCGTCATAAACATCCGGCCATTCCAGCGGTGTAGCCTGGGCAATTTCTGGCGGATTTGCGGCACAAACTGCAGGATGCCACCAAGCCCCAGCAAAACCACCGGCAGGATATGGCCGAAATACATCACATTGTAAAAACCTTCACCCGGTTTATAGCCGCCAATATGATTCCCCTGATTGACGCTTTGATAATCGCCACTGAGAAACGGCGATCCATAGCGTGCCATGATGTAGACAGCAAATAACCACTGGCCACAGAGCGCCAGCACAAACCAGCTATACACACTGCCTTTTAACATCGCGGCAGCGCGGCCGGTATCATGGTGGGTCTTTACAGCATATCCAACGGAAGAGACACTCATACAATACTCCTGAAGCAACACATGTTCAGGCAGCATGGCGGTTACCGCTGTGTCTATCGCGCCGGATTCGGAATTCGGCCTATGGTTTTTTCCATTTTTACTGCCAGTGGGTCCGGCCAGGCTGCGACAAAATCGCCGTTACTTTTTGTAACAGTGGCGTCGCAATAATGCCGCTCTTCAGCTTTGACCGCAGGCAAAATCAGCTGTTACCATCAATATTCTGCCCGGCCAGGACCCAGCCCCATGTACCAAAGCATTCACCTGCTGTTACTCGTCGTTAGTTTTGCCCTGCTTTGCAGTCAGCTGCTGGTACGCAAAAAACAGCTGGTGCACCTGTTATTTGCTGCTTTTTGTGGCTCGCTTTGTTTGATGGCGCTAAAACGGCTCGGTGGC
Source organism: uncultured Chromatiaceae bacterium (assembly GCA_946482325.1). Next base: position 1,145 of record CAMLRA010000016.1, read on the forward strand.
GCCGAGCTTGGTCTGTATCAGTATTTGTTGGGAATGGGTATTTGTATGACTTGCAACGGCTATTGGTTGCTGTCCAGAGCCATGTTCCGCAAACATGAAGCCATTCACTGGCAACATGCGCTGGTGGCAGGCGCTATTGCGCTGTTGATTGTGGCCTCACAAGGGCTGTCTTTGCTACAACAACTCTGGCCCGGTGGCCTGCCGCTGTATGCCTCCAGCCGTGTCATCGTCAACGAACTACTAAATTTATTGTCTTCGACCATCCTGATGCTGACGGCCTGGGAAGCCTGCCGTGGATATGCGCAATGCCAGGGGGCTGAGCGCTGGCACCGTCAGCTGTTTCTGGCCACTTTTGGCGCTGCAGTAACGCTGTGCACCGTGATCGCTAAAATCTGGCTGCAAGACCAAGGTGCAGCATGGCAAATGGAAGCCTTAAGTGCAGGAGCTGCTCTGGCTGTCTTGCTGATGACACAATGGTTGATCCGGCAACGCTTTGCTGCACAATCCTCAGGTTCAACCACCGCGGCTGTGCCTGAAGAACACTCTCTGACTCCACAAAGCCTCACACGACCAGAACTGCAGGCATTAGTAGCCCTGCCTATTGCACCAAACAACGACGCCACAGCAGGGGTGAGTCAGGCCGATGTTGCGCTGATCACTCAGCTGCAACAACTGCTGTTTCAGCAAAAACTCTATCTACAGGCTAATTTGCGTCTGACCGATGTTGCGCAGCAACTGCAGGTACCGGAATACCGCGTCAGCCGGCTGATACGCAGCCAGTTTCACGCCAGTAATTTTAATTCATTTATCAACACGTTACGAATAGAGCACGCCAAATCACTATTGGCAGATCCTGCCAAAAAGCATTGGCCGGTGTTAGTGATAGGGCTGGAAAGTGGTTTTGCTTCGGTCGGCCCTTTTAGCCGTGCATTTAAAGCCCAGACCGGCGATACGCCGCATGAATATCGGTTGAAACAACACGAACCGGCTGTTCAGGCCGACTGGGCGCCGTCGTAACCCAGTGCAAAACCGACTGCAGTTCGATGCCGCACCCGGTCACTTTGTGCCAGGTGCTGCAGTGCCAACGTGCTCAAATAGTGCCTGTTGTTTCGTTTCAGGAATGTCGCACCTGCAGCGAATTCCAGGCCACCGCTGCTCACTTGTTTAGCAATTTACAACCGTAGTACCCGCCACAAAATCATGCGCACAACGTCGTTGCTTGCCAAAGATAAACAATGCATTTCCGATGGATAAAAATTGGCCAACTATTGGCACTTGCCCAAGCAGAAAATAAAGGCCATAGCGCTTTAAAAGGTGTTCTTTGAACCCAGGAAGTTCGCCTGTCAGGGTGACTATTTTTATATTCATTATGCGCTTACCAATAGTTTGACCGCGGACAGTAAGCAATTTCCAATTGATAAGAAAAAACACCCCTATGCCGCATAGCGACATAAAAAGTGAATACCACAATGAAGGCTGTACACCTTCTGAGATTCCGTCAAAGCCACCAGTCAAGTATATGAGTGGAATAATAACCACCATCATTAACAAGCAATCTATCAGTGAAGCCCATAATCTATCCCAGCGACTTGCGGTATTCTGTTCGCCAATTGGGGCGGTGACTATGTTTTCAGTTTCCATTTTTACTCAATCCTTGTTGTTGCATTAACGCTCAGTAAAGCCAAAATACTGCCTGAACAGGCCTCGCCGGATTGGCGAGAATGCCCGGAAATTAAATTCCTGCATCATTTGATTGGCTGAATTTCAGTTTGTAATTTGCCTGAAATAATGACGAAGGGAAATCGATGAATGCCGTTCCGCTAGATTATTCCCTGAATTTTTAGCAGTTCTTTGTCCAAAACATAGTTTTTCACTATCGACGTATATTAAAGTGTAAATCGGCGGCATATCCCGACTACTTGAACTATAGGTAAAAGTTTCATCCAAGCCACTCGCATCAATACTTTCTTCACTCATTACTCTGCCTGTGATAGATAATTTAGAGATCTCAAAAGAATCAAACATCATTAACTTGCACTCGATATCATTTGGGTGAAAATACTCAATGCGATAAGTGGCATTCAGGGAAGAATCGATACTAAGTTTAATCTTGACGTTCCATGCTTCATTTAACTCATCAACCTGAAACTTATTGTACACAGAATATTGTTTTTCCCAGGATGTATTGACTAGTTTTTCTTGAAAATCACTTGTTGACGTGGCATTGGCCGAACTGCCTTCAGAACCACCACATGAAGACAAGATCATTGATGAAAATACTATAGTGATCCTTAGGTTCTTCATTTGCACTCCATGCAAGAATAAAAACTGTTCAGCGTACAAAGTACAGGATATTGCAGCGGCTTGTCAGGTGTCAGCACGCTCAAATGAAAAACCAGGCGGATACTGATGCAGCCCGTCAAAGTCGCCTTTGCTCAGTGGTACACCACGAGAGCGGGCAATGGCATACACCATCCCCAAATGAAAATAGAAATTCGGATAGGCAAACCGCAGCAGAAAATCCTCTGCTTTCATCGAGATAGGCGCCGGGCCCGCCATATCTTCAATAACGACTTCGAGATTGCTCTGCTTGCCATCCAAACTTGCAATGTAGTTGATGGTATCTGCAAGTTGCGCCCGCAGATTTGCAAAGGACTTCACCGCACGGGCATACGAATGGGCCTTAACGCCGGCAATTGGACAACAAGACCTTAAAGCGAAACTCGCCACAATCTCGACTTGAACACATAAAGGGAACATATCAGGACTTAGTCTTTCATGAAGGACCCTTTCATCACCGCCTACATGGTCCTCAACCTTTTTGAGTAAGGCAGAAAGTAACCGCAGGTATTCAACAAAGATTTGAATATGCTCGTTTTTCATATTGACCTTATCTAAACAACACACCCTGCGCATGTACGCGAAATTGTGAGAGTCGCCCAGACAACACCACACGTACAAATTTAAAACTTACCCCGCGAACAGCTGACTTTGGCAGCTTGCTGCCATAACGTCGCGATTTGCGGCTGGTCAAGCCAGTCCGTAAAAGCGCTTTGTTAGATGATTTTTGTGTTAATTTTGAATTTCCAAATCTATTTCTCTTACTCCTGTAAATGGGTTTTCTGCAACTAACATTGCAGACTCAGTCAAAAGTAAACTGAGATAACCCGCCTATACTATTGAGACTTCTTATGGAAATGCATATATCCAGTAGGTCTCCCATCCTTTGAATATTCAATCATAGCTAGGTAGGTTGAATATTCTGGAAGATCAAAAGTAAGTCGAAACGCAGATAAATCTTTTGCACAATTCCCGCCTTTAATCTGAAGGAAATATGTTTCTATTTCACCAGTAAGGAATTTTTTATTAGTTTGGTTTCTAAATTCAACTCCAGGTTCTTCTTTTTTTATCTCGTACTCAATTTCACAGTCACCCCAAGTAATATTTTTATTCGTTATTTTCATAACGCCATAAATACCCATCGAGGCTGTATCACCACCTTCCCAACTTCCAAATAGTTTTTCTGCAGATGCGGAAGAAAATGAAGTCGTGAGTAGCACTAATATAAATAATAAAATACGCATATTTCACCTAACGCGGAGCGCACGCGCGGCAACTGCATCGCAGTTGACGTCGCTGCGGCCGAAGGCCGCAAGTGCCGCGATTTGTTAGCCGAGAGCCCGGACAAGGGCAACGCAAAAAACCAAACAACGCCGCACGTGCAAATTTAAAACTTACCCCGCAAACAGCTGACTTTGGCAGCTTGCTGCCATAAAGCGTTGAGCGGAACCTGTAAATGATTAGTGAACAACAAACTACCAGAAGGGAAACGAAGAACGCAATTTCCGTTTGCACTTTACCCAAGCAACGAACTGCCCGAACAAAGCCACCTCCCTGGTGTTGGCTGCTAAACCAGCCAAAAACTATAAAACCCGATTAACGGCTAACTACCAAAGCAGCGGCGCGCGCCAGCGCGTCCAGCCCCGCAGGGGCGATGCTGCCTTTGCTTGTTATGTTTTTCCGTTGAGTGTTGCATTTACTTCACCGATTTGCGCAGTTGCCAGCCGTTTAATATTTCTTACAAACATGTCTATTGCCAATGCTTCAACACCAAATTGAAATTCTGCAATGTCTTTTTCCTGTGGAGCGTTTGAATAAGTAACAATATGAGTAATTTTGACTCTTGCTGTTACATGACCTGAATGGTCAATGCATTTAAGTGAAATAGTAAAATATGAGAGGTCGTCGCTCTCACCAGTAGTAAAAGTAACTTCTTGGCCCATCTTTTTTGGGAAACCGTCTATTAGGGAAGCCAGTGATCCCATATGCTCTCTATTTGTGTAGCAATCCGCTTGACCAGAGAATCGGCTATTTGAAGCGGTTACTCTAATTTCAAAGAGATCATCATCTTCCCATATAGATTTAATATTAAGATAATGCTCCATGATATCCCTTGAACATAACGCCCGCCACACAGGCGAGCAACTTGTTGCGAGTCCAGCGCCGTAGGCGCGGTGTGCTGGCGATTGTTATATGCCCCATTCAACACCGCTAACGCCCTTGATATTGCTAATAATGGTTTCAAGCTCACCTTTCACTCGTGTTTCAGAAGACTTATCAACATTACCAAATATTCTCTTGAACAATGAGACGCGTTGTTCAGGCCAGATTTGCCAAAGAGGTATATCTGTTTCTTCATCGTTCTTACCCAAATAAATATCAAGCTTTACTCCGTCAATTTCGATTTCAATTGAAAACATATAATCGGAATCTATTGGATCTTTAGGGACGAAATTCAGTTTTTGAAGTTCTGTGTAAACGTATGATGCGAGTTCTTTAGCCGAACCAAATTCATTTGTTTTGAAGTAAAGATTTTGATTCATCTGCAGTCCTCAGGGGCATATAACTATTTGCTAATGGGCTGCCGCAGCGCAGCGTAGGCAGTCCAGTGGAGGCCACGCTGTTTGTGGCCGGAACGAAATTAAGCAACTTGTTAGGTGCTGAGTTATAAAAATACACTGAGTATTTTCATAGCATAATCCCTTGCTTCAATTTCAGAATGAAAATATGCACCGTCATACATTTCAAATAACTGCATCCAACTAAAATCAGGATCTTTATTTGATTTTAAAATTTCAGACTTAGTCTGATTCAAAAACTCAATATTAGATGCTTCTTCTTTCAGCTCGTTTATTAGCTGTTCCTCAGAGTAGCCAATAGCAATATTAAAGATGTTGGCAACTAAGTAATGCAGATTTTCGTAGTCACTCATACACACCTAACATATTAATCAACGGCAAAACGCACGTTTTAAACCCTGCGTTATGCCTTTGATGTTTTTTAACATCAGTTAACACTACCGAAAAAATCTACAGATCTCAATCTCTTTGCCACAGCTACTCGCTTTGTTAAAAGCGAAAGCGTGCGTGGTGCCTTTGATCTAACTTGAAACATTAAATTTACATTCTACAGTTAGATTTTTGCGCTGCAGAGGGAACTGCGATGGCGTCGTCATTTTTACAGCAAGTTGCGGACTATATGCGCACCCGGCGTTATGCCAAGCGCACTATTGAAACCTATTTGCATTGGATTAAGTTTTTTATCCTTTTCCACAAGAAACAGCATCCTTCGAAGCTCGGCAATGCTGAAGTGGAACAGTTTTTAACCTGGCTGGCTGTGGAGCGGCATGTGGCGTTTAAAACTCAAAGCTCGGCATTGAATGCGCTGGTGTTTTTATACCGTGAATTCTTGCAGCAACCGCTCTCTTTACAACTTAACTTTAATGCGGCGAAAACTCCGCCCAAACTGCCAGTGGTACTCACCCGTGCTGAAGTCGGCGCACTGTTACGTTGGATCGACCCCAAATATAAGCTGGTGGCTCAGCTGCTGTACGGTAGTGGTTTGCGCTTGATGGAAGCGGTGCAGCTGCGGGTTAAAGATATCGATTTTGATTATTTGTCGGTGATGGTGTGGCAAGGGAAAGGCAATAAAAACCGGCGGGTGACGCTGGCCAGTGAATTAGTCCCAGCTTTGCGCCAACAAATCATCCATGTCGAACGCTTGCTCGATGCCGACTTGCAAAACCCGGTTTATAGCGGTGTTTGGCTGCCATATGCGCTGGCATTGAAAAATCCGGCTGCCCCGAGGCAATTGGGTTGGCACTACTTGTTTCCCTCCAATCAGCTCAGTCGGGACCCGGAATCAAAGCTTATCCGCCGTCACCATCTTGATGAAACTTGTGTGCGTAAGGCGATCAAATTCGCTGCTTTTCAGGCCAAGATCCAGAAAAACGTCACCTGCCATACCCTCAGACACTCTTTTAGAAACTACATCCCTGTAGTTTCCCCTGCGGGCCAGCCTGCGGCTGTTCAAATTCATTCCCGATGAATTTGTCGCTACGCATCTATTAGAATCCGGCGCGGATATCCGCACCGTGCAGGAGCAACTGGGGCATAGCGATGTGAAAACCACGCAGATTTACACCCATGTATTAAGCCGCGGCGGTAATGCGGTCAAAAGCCCGCTCAGTTTGTTGTTGCATCGGGATGGGGGGGCGGTTTGATTTGGTCGGGTAGGCGTGTGGTGTGTGACGTACGGCGACGCTGACGCTCGCCGATACCTACCCGCTGCCTACGGTCCGTTCAAGACCGTAGGCTCCCCCACTACAACTGCAGTAAAAACGGTGAATCGCTGGCCTGTAAAGCGGTGAAGTCGGCTTTGCAGCTCAGGCCGTGCCAGTTGATTTCAATCAGGCTTTGCGCTACGGCGCCGCCCAGTGCTGTGCCGGGGCCGAGCAAAATCAGCTGGTCTGGTGCGAATTCACGCACTGCTACTTGCACTGCGGTTTTAAAGTCGTAATCGCTGCTGACCTGGCTTTGGAAGGTGTAATACCTGAGCAGCTCTGGATTCACCGGTAAATCCGGCCAGATATGGCCCTGGCCGTCAATCAGCGGCAGTGTCGGCTGATTAAAATAGCTGGCGTCAAAGCGAGCTAAGGCTTGATCAGACGCATCCTGCATCAGTGGGCTGTGAAAGGCACTATGGCCGGCCAGTTGCATCGGGAAGCGCTCGTCAACTGACGGTAACTGCGCTAAGGCCTGTTTTACCGCTGGCGTGGTGCCGGACAGCACCGCATAACCGCCGTACTGAATAGAGCGGTACATGCCTGGTATTTGTAGCGCTGCCGCTACTGCAGCCAAACGCGCCGCGTCCGGTTGCCACTGTTCGTTCAGTACCGGATAAATCAGCTGGCCGCCGGTATCGCCGTTAATACCTTTACAGTTGGCGGTTAAGCCCGCCATCGCCGACATAATCTCAGTACCGCTGTCGACATCCCAGACACCGGCACAGCTTAGCGCTGTGTACCAGCCCATCGAATTGCCGGTGACGGCAACTACTTCATACTCGTCCGGATTGATGGCGTTGAACTGACACAGGCCGGCGGCATAAATCAGCGCTGCATTGTTGACCGGTAACTGGTGGCGCGCCGGCAAGTATTTGTCGGCGCTGTCGAGCGCGGAAACGGTTTCCAGCCCCAGTTGCGCCCGCACCCGGTCGATTTGGTTTAAAAGTGGCGTGTCGTAAAAGGGTTTTAAGCAGCCAAATTCGTTTTTCTGATAAGTACCCCGGCCCGGGCAAATCACCACGGCAGTTTTTTTGCTCATTGATTCTCTCCACTTTTTTCGCCAGCAAGCGCTAACGCTGCCTCAACAATGGCGCCTTTTGACGGCAACACGTGATAAGCCGCCGCGCCAAGCGGGATAAAACTGTCTTCGGCGCAGAGCCGGCTGATGTGATAGCGGTTTGGCTTAAGCTCGTGCAGCGCAGTGAATAACTCTTCGCTGAGGCTGCCGCGCTTGCGGCATTCATCAACAATCAGCACTTTGCGGCAATCACCAATGGCGGCAGCGATTTTGTCAGCATGCAGCGGCACTAAATAACGAATATCCAGCACGCGGGCGCGGATGCCCTGTGCCGCCAGCAGTTGTTGCGCCTGGCGCGACAGGTAAAAGCCGTTGGCGTAGCTGACTATTACGAGATCTGTCACACCTGAATCATCCGCTTCTACCACAGCAGGCGTGCCAAATTCAGGCAATGCCGCATCCGGCGCAGGTAATTCAAAGGTCCAGCCGTTGTCGCCCGGCTCATGTAAATCCCGGGTCATATAGAGTGCAATCGGCTCTAAGAACACCACTAAGCGGTTGTCGCAATAGGCCAGCTCCACCGCCTGACGCAGAAGTAACGCGGCGTCTGCGCCATTCGACGGGCAAATTAGCAGCAGGCCCGGAATGTCGCGGAACACGGCAAAGCTGTTGTCGTTGTGGAAATGACCACCAAAACCGCGCTGATAGGCCAGGCCGGCGATGCGCACCACCATCGGGTTTTGATATTGGCCATTGGAGAAAAACGGCAGCGTCGCCGCTTCGCCGCGGATTTGGTCTTCGGCGTTATGCACATAAGCCAGGAACTGAATTTCCGGCATCGCCAATAAACCCTGCTGCGCCGCACCAATACCCAGGCCCAAAATACTTTGCTCATCGAGCAGCGTGTTTATGACGCGGTTCGGGCCATATTGCTGCACCAGTTGCTGCGTCACGCCATAGACGCCACCTTTTTTACCGACGTCTTCGCCCATCATTACCGCCGTCGGGTAGCGGGCGAAAATCTCGTGCAGCGTCCAGTTAATCAGTTTCGCCATATGCTGCGGCTTGCCGAGGTTATGTTTGTCAAAACCAAGCGCCGTGCTGCGCTCAGCCAAAGGCAGCGCCGGTTTGCCACTTGGTGGCGGCACAATGGATTTCATCACCGAAGCCGCATCCGGCAGTTTGGGTCTTTGCGTCGCTTCAAACGCGACGCGGGCAATTTGCTGATCTAAATGTTCAATTTGCGCAGCCAGCTGTGCTGCGGTTTCGACGCCGCGGCTAAGCAATAAGGCAGTGGCATACAGCAGTGGGTCTTGCTCCAGCTCGCCTTCGATTTGTTCTTTTTTCCGATACGCCACTTCAGCATCGGCACCGGCGTGGCCAAACAGCCGGTAGGTTTTTAAATGTAGTAGCGCCGGTTTGCGTTTAGTGCGGACAAACTCGACCGCCGCCTGCGCCGCGCTGTACACGTCACCTAAATCACGGGAATCGGCGGTGAAGGTTTGCATATGCGGCGACAAACTATGGGCTATCCAACCGCACGGCGTCGGTGTCGAAATACCTAAGCCATTGTCTTCACACAAAAACAGCACCGGCACCGGCACATGTTGGTAATCCGCCCAGCAGGCGGCATTAATCGCGCCCTGCGCGGTGGAATGATTGGCCGAGGCATCACCAAAACTACAGACCGCAATAGCGCCATGCGGCCAGTTGCCGTCGATGCCAAGCCGTTCAGATAAATCGATAGCAAAACCGGTCGCAACTGCTTTAGGTAAATGCGAGGCGATAGTCGAAGTTTGTGGCGGCACGCAGAGCGGCAAGCTGCCTAATACCTTATGGCGGCCACCGGAGATCGGGTCTTCGCTCGATGCTGCAAAGCTCAGCAGCATGTCGTACAGCGGGGTGCTGCCGTTTAACTGCTTGCTGCGCTCGACAAAAAAGGCACCGCTGCGATAGTGCAAAAACGCCGGATCTGTGCGGTTCAGTACATGCGCCACCACGGCATTGGCTTCGTGGCCGCTTGAGCCTATGGTGTAAAAACTCTGGCCTTTGGCCTGCAGCAGGCGGGAGCGTAAATCCAGCAGCCGGCTTTGCAACATCGACTGAAAGATTTGCGCCAGCACGGGCGTTGGCAGATGGTCGGCGCCGGAGACAGGGGTCGGCAGGCGGCCATCACGCACGCGCTGGATGTAGCTTAAAGCCCAGGGATGGAATTCTTGCTGGCTCATCGGAAGTCCTTGGTTTTATTTTAATTCTCAACTCAGGCGTGCCGCTTTTGATGCTGCCACATGGCCGGATGAGCAGGCGACGACTTGGGATAAGCAGACCCTCTGCGGCAGGGGTGCGGTCGGGATCTCGACAAGTCAGTAATCTGACTTGTTGCCGACTGCACGGGTTTTGCTCTGCAAAACCCCGGCTTGCCGCAGAGGAGCCCCCATGTCTGCGAGACCCGGGAGGGTTCACGGCGAGTCTGCGTTTCCAAGTGGTCGACTGCTTCCGCATAGCCGCTCAGTCTTTCTCAAAATCAGAAAAACGCCTGCAGCCCGGTAATAGCGCGCCCTAAAATCAGTGCGTGCACGTCGTGCGTGCCTTCGTAGGTGTTGACCGCTTCTAAGTTCATCACATGGCGAATGACATGGTATTCGTCGGCGATGCCGTTACCGCCGTGCATATCGCGGGCGATGCGCGCAATCTCCAGCGCTTTGCCGCAGGAATTGCGTTTGATCAGACTGATGGTTTCAACCGGCAGCTGACCGGCATCCATCAGGCGGCCGGCTTGTAAACAGCCGAGTAAACCGAGATTGATATCGGTTTGCATATCGGCCAGTTTTTTCTGAATCAGCTGGGTTTGCGCCAAAGGCCGGCCGAATTGTTGCCGGTCCAGCGTGTACTGGCGGGCGGCGTGGAAGCAGAATTCGGCGGCACCCAGTGCGCCCCAGGCGATGCCGTAGCGCGCTTTGTTCAGGCAGCCAAAAGGCCCGGACAAACCGCTGGCGTTGGGTAGTAACTGTTCTTCCGGCACAAACACTTCGTCCATGACGATTTCGCCGGTGATGGACGCACGTAACGAGAACTTGCCTTCAATTTTCGGTGCGCTGAGGCCCTTCCAGCCTTTTTCTAAGATAAAACCGCGGATAACGCCGTCTAACTTGGCCCAGACCACAAACACATCGGCGACCGGGCTGTTGGTGATCCACATTTTCGCGCCTGACAGCACATAACCGCCGTCGACTTTTTTCGCTGTGGTGCGCATGCTGGCCGGGTCTGAACCGGCGTCTGGTTCGGTGAGGCCAAAGCAGCCAATCCATTCACCGGTGGCAAGCTTCGGCAGGTATTTCATCCGCTGCGCTTCACTGCCGTAGGCGTGAATGGGATGCATCACCAAACTCGATTGCACTGACATCGCGCTGCGATAACCGCTGTCGACGCGCTCGACTTCGCGGGCAACCAGGCCGTAACTGACGTAATTGACACCTGCACAGCCGTATTTTTCCGGCAGCGTCGCACCTAATAAACCGAGTTCACCCAATTCGCGCATGATCTCAACATCAAAATGTTCATGGCGGTTGGCCAGCAGTACCCGGCTCATCAGCCGGTCCTGGCAATAATCGTGGGCGGCTTGTTGGATCATCCGTTCTTCGTCGGTTAACAAGGCCTGGAAAGAAAACGGGTCTTGCCAGTTAAAAGCGGTTTTGCTCATCAGAAAGGCTCCGGTACGGGCGTTGGGCTGATATTTTCAGCCGCGCTAAGATGTTGATTGCCATCTTATTGACGGCGGGTTTAAAGTTAAATCATATAGAAACTGTCACACCTATAGGAATTTCCTATGGACACACGTCAGCTGGCTTATTTTGTCGCGGTTTATGAGCAGCGTAGCATCAGTGCGGCGGCGCGCCAGCTCGATATTGCCCAGCCGTCAGTGTCCAGTGCGTTGCAGCAACTGGAACAGCAACTCGGCACTTTGTTGTTTATACGTTTACCCAAAGGCGTGCAGCCCACTGAAGACGCCGAACGCTTGTATGTGCAGGCTTGTCAGTTGCTCAGTCAAATGCAGGCGCTGCAGGCGTCTTTTAACAAACCGGCGAAGCGGCTGTTGTTTCGCCTGGGATTAGTCAAAGCACTGGGTGTCGAGCGGATGAGCCAGCTGCTGAAAGAATTTAACAGCCAGCTGCCGGGGCTGGAGCTACATCTGGTCGAGCCGGACGAGCCTTGTGATGCGCGTATTATCAATATCCGCCAGCTCAAAGCCGGCGAGTTGTATCAGCCTCTTTGGACCGACTCTTATTTGCTGGCATTACCGGCTCAGCATCCGATATGCACCCAGCCGGAGATCCAACTGACTGATTTTAAGAAGTTACCGCTGATAAAACGCACGCCGTGCGAAGCCTGGGACCAGGTGGCGCTTGCGCTCAGTAAAGCCAATATCAAACCGCAAATTCGTGCCAACATTCATACCATTGAATACGCCATCGGCCTGGTCGGCGCTGGCATCGGCTGCGCTTTGTTACCGGATTTTGAGATGCAGAAATTCCGCCCCGATTTGCAATACCGTGCCATTCAGGGCCCGCAACTTACCCGTGAACTGGTGCTGGCTTTTGATAAAAACCAGCAACATCAGATTGCGGTGAAGCTGCTATGTGAGATTGCTTCTCGTAGCAGCTAGGGGCTGGCCATGCAGGCTTATTCCATCTCTTCCAGCTCTTTGCCTTTGGTCTCGTGCACCAGTTTCAGCACAAAAAACACCGACAGGAGCGCGCCCAGTGCATACAAGCCATAAGCGCCGGCCAGGCCAATACCGGTTAATAGCAGCGGGAACGTCATTGTGATCAGGAAGTTACACAGCCACTGTGCCAGACCGCTGACCGCAAGGCCAACGCCGCGGATTTGGTTCGGGAACATCTCACCAAGCATCACCCACATCACCGGGCCCCAGGACAGGTTAAAGAAAAACACATAAGCATTGGCACTGACCAGCGCCAGCGTGCCATAGTCGCCGAGCAGCAGGTTACCGGCAGCATCCTGTTCAGCATTGGCAAAGGCATAGACCACCAGTGCCAGCGTCAGCGTCATGCCAACCGAACCCCATAATAACAACGGCTTCCGGCCGATGCGGTCAATCACTAACAGCGTCAGCACACAAGCAGCGATACTGATGCCGCCGCTGATCACATTGATCATCAAGGCGTCAGATTCGGAAAATCCGACCGCTTGCCACAGCACGGCGCCGTAATAAAACACCACGTTAATGCCAACCAGCTGCTGAAAACTGGCAAGGCCAATGCCGACCCAGACCAGTTTGCGTAATTTGCCGGTCACAGGATCGAGTAAATCGCTGAGGCGCGGCGCGTGGTCGGCTTGCAGCGATTGACGAATTTCCGCCACTTTGCGCTGCGCCGCCGTCTGACCATACAGCCGCTGCAGCACCTGAGCGCCGGCTTGGTCGCGGCCTTTTAACAGCAGAAAACGTGGGCTTTCCGGAATAAACAACAGCATCAGCAAAAACAGCACGGCCGGCAGCAGTTCCATCCAGAACATCCAGCGCCAGGCGTCGATGCCAAGCCATAGCGGTTCGGTCGAGGCGCCGGCAAACTCGGCCAGCAGGTAATTGCTGACAAAAGCCATAAACAGGCCAAGAATGATGGCGATTTGCTGCAAAGTGGTGAGCATGCCGCGATAACGCGCCGGCGCGACTTCGGCAATATAAGCCGGTGTGATCACCGACGCTGCGCCGACGGCAAAACCGCCCAGCACCCGGTAAATGACAAATTCCAGCGAGCCGTCGGCAATGCCGGAGCCCCAGGCGCTGACGATAAAAAACAGCGCCGACCACAGTAAAATCACTTTGCGGCCATAAATATCCGCCAGCCTGCCGGCGAAATAAGCGCCGACGGCGCAGCCCAGCAACATGCTGGCGACATTAAAACCGGTGCCGACGCTTTTTGACTGAAAAGCCTGCTGCAGGCCATCCACAGTGCCGTTGATCACTCCGCTGTCAAAACCAAATAAAAAGCCGCCGATGGTCGCCACCAGGCTGATAAATAAGATTAAAGCGCCGTTATCTGTCGAAGAATCGGCTGCTATTTCATCTGCTGCTGACGCCGTAGCCGGCGGTCGTTGAGTGCTAGTTGTCAGGTCCATGCTGTATCCCCTTGTCTGCTCTTATTTTTGTTGTGCTGCTGATTTGCGCAGAAACCAGCATACGGCGTCTGATCACGAAGCACAGCGGCATTGTGAAAAAAGATAATTCTGTCAAAACATTCCGTTAAACCAGAACGGGAGCTGTTCTTGTAAGGTAAGGCGGTCGAACCATGTTCAGCAGTAGATGACAGCGCCGGGCGGCAAAGACTGCGGCAGATGCTCTGGCTTAATATATTGAATAAAAAGAGAAAAACGGTACAAATAGCATTGTAACTAACATAACAACAGGCGCTGGCAGATGGCACAGCACCGACATTTCCAACAACAGGCAACAGACGATGCAAACTGCAGGACAAAATTTAAGCGTGACCGAAAAAATCGGTTATAGCCTCGGCGATTTGGCGGCCAATCTGATTTTTCAGACCTTGATGACATTTCTCGCCTTTTTCTACACCGATGTCTACCAAATCCCGCCAGCTGCTGCGGCCACTATTATTTTTACCGGTGGCTTAATTGGCGCCTGTTTTAACCCGGTGATGGGCATCATCGCTGACCGCACCCAGACGCGCTGGGGTAAATTCCGCCCCTGGATTTTATGGACCGCCATCCCTTTTGGTGTCATTGCGCTGGCAGCTTTTAGCACCCCGCAGTTCAGCCCGGATGGCAAAATCGCTTATGCCTTCCTGACTTACGTATTGCTGGTACTGGTGTATTCCGCCAATAACCTGCCCTACTCGGCGCTTAGTGGCGTGCTGACCGGCAATATGGCCGACCGCAATAGCTTGTCGGCGTACCGGTTTGTCGCCGTGATGGTGGCGCAGTTTATTATTCAGGCGCTGCTGCTGCCCTTAGTGCTGATTTTGGGCGATGGCGATAAAGCGGTGGGTTTTGAAAACACCATGACGCTGTTTGCCTGCGTCGGCATTGTGTTTTTCCTGATTACTTTTATCACCACCCGCGAGCGGGTGCAGACCATCGCCGCGCAGTCCTCGAGCATCCGTCAGGACATCAGCGACCTTGTGCATAACAAACCCTGGCTCATCATGCTGCTTTTAACCGTGTTGGTGTTTATTACGCTGGCGCTCAAAGGCGGCATGTACATCTTCTATTTTGAAAATTATCTGGATGAGGCCAAGGTCGCCACTTTCCTGCAGGACATTGGTTTTCATGGTTTTATTGCGGGTTTGAACAGCATACTGACCAGTATTGGCCTGACCGAATTTTTATGGCCGAAAGATGCCGCCACCTCAGGCTTTAGTCTGTTTAACGCCGGCGGCATTCTCTGCATGATTGCCGGTATCGGCTTTTCCAAACCGCTGGCCGACCGCTTCGGCAAACGCGATGTATTTGCAGTGGCGCTGTTTATTTCCACGCTGTTTATTCTGGCATTTTATCTGTTTCCGGCCGACGCTATTGGCCTGGTGTTTTTGTCGCAAATTCTGCATGGCTTTTTCTATGGCATCACCATTCCGCTGCTGTGGGCGATGATCGCCGACGTCGCCGACTATTCCGAATGGAAAAACCACCGCCGCGCCACCGCCATTATTTTCTCCGCGATGATTTTTGGCCTGAAACTGGGCTTGTCGATTGGCGGTGCCCTGGTCGCCGGCATTCTGGCCCATGTCGGTTATGACGCCAGCCTCGCCAGCCAAAGTGCCGCTGCTGTCGAAGGTATCAAACTGTCCGTGAGTTTTTATGCCGCGCTGCCATTTTTGCTCGGTGTTGGCATCGTTTGCCTGTACGAAATCAATAAACAGCAAGAAAGCCGGATTGAGCAAGAGCTGAGCGCCCGGCGCGCGGCGGCAGCCCGGCTTGCCACTGAATAACCAAGAGAGTGACTGAGATGTCTGAATACAGCGCTGGACAGCTGAATCTATTAAAGCAAACCGCCATTTCCACCGATTTGGTTGAGCATATCTACACGGCGGACCCGTCGGCCCATGTGTTTGACGGCCGTATTTATATTTATCCGTCGCATGATATCGACGCCGGCATTGCCTTTAACGACAACGGCGATCACTTTGGCATGGAAGACTACCATGTGCTGTCACTGGCAGGTCCGGGCGAACCAGTCACCGACCACGGCGTCGCGCTGCATGTCAACGACGTGCCCTGGGCCGAGCGGCAGATGTGGGCGCCGGATGCAGCCTGCAAAGATGGCCGGTATTACCTGTATTTCCCGGCGAAAAAAGCTGACGGCCTGTTCCAGATTGGTGTTGCAGTCGGCGACAACCCGGCCGGCCCTTTTACGCCACAACCTGAACCAATAGCCGACAGTTATTCGATTGACCCGGCGGTATTTGCCGACGATGACGGTGAATATTATCTGTATTTTGGCGGCATCTGGGGCGGGCAACTGCAGCAGTACCGCAACAACCAATGGCAGACCGACCATCAGGAACCCAGCGCTGGCGAGCCGGCGTTAGGCCCACGCGTGGCAAAGCTTCGCGCCGATTTACTCGAATTTGCCGAAGCGCCGCGTGAAGTGCTGATTGTTGATGAAAACGGCCAGCCGCTGCTCGCCGGCGATAGCAGCCGGCGCTTTTTTGAAGCGTCCTGGCTGCACAAATATCAGGGCAAATACTACTTCTCTTACTCGACCGGTGACACCCATTTGCTGTGTTACGCCACCGGTGATAATCCGTACGGGCCTTTTACCTACCAGGGCCATATTCTCGAACCTGTGGTCGGCTGGACCACCCATCACTCCATCGCCGAGTTTCAGGGCAAATGGTATCTGTTTTATCACGACTCGATTTTGTCCGGCGGTGTGACGCACCTGCGCAGCATCAAAATGGCCGAACTGCAGTATGACGCCGAAGGCCGCATCGTGCCGCTGAAGCCCTATCGTGCCTAAAGCGACGCGCATGAAACCTTGCAAATAAAGCGTGGCAAAAATCGCCCACCAATCAGGGAAAAGTTATGCGTAAATCTATGCTCAGTGCCGTGTCGGCCGCGTCCATTACCATGCTCAGCAGTGCTGCGGCCGCACCGGTGTTGCCCTATCAGGACCCGGCCCGCTCCGTCAGTGAGCGCACTGAGGATTTACTGCAGCGCATGACGCTGGAAGAGAAACTGGCGCAGCTGCAAAGCGTCTGGCATCAACGTAGGCAAATGGAAGATGCCAAGTTGCAGTTTTTGCCAGAAAAAGCCGCGCAGCTGATGCCGCATGGCATTGGTCATATCGCCCGGCCCAGTGAATTTAAAACGCCCAAGCAAAGCGCTGAATTTAATAACGCAGCGCAGCGCTGGCTGCGTGAACACACCCGGCTTGGCATTCCGGCACTGATGCACGAAGAAGCGCTGCATGGTTTTGTCGCTTTTGATGCCACCAGTTTCCCGCAGGCGCTGGCACTGGCCAGCAGCTGGTCGCCCGAGGATATGCAGGCGATGGCCGCCGTCGCGGCGCGTGAAATGCGCGCCACCGGCGCGCATTGGGCTTTGTCGCCGGTACTGGATATCGGCCGCGACCCGCGTTGGGGCCGGATTGAAGAAACGCTCGGCGAAGACCCTTATCTGGTGTCGGCTTTGGGCGTCGCGGCTATTCGTGGCCTGCAAGGCGACAGCGGCTCGACGGGTATATTTGCCAAAGATAAAGTCGTCGCCACGCTGAAACATCTGACCGGCCATGGCCAGCCACAAGCAGGCGTCAACACAGCGCCGGCGCATATCGCCCCGCGCGAGCTGGCCGAAGTGTTTTTAACCCCGTTTGAAGCAGCGATTAAACTGGCGCATGCAGCCAGTGTGATGCCGTCTTACAACGAGGTCGACGGCCTGCCATCGCATATTAATCAGCAGTTGCTGCAGGATGTGGTGCGCCAGCGATGGGGTTTTCAGGGCGCTGTGGTCAGTGACTATTTTGCCATTCAGGAACTGCGTAGCCGCCATCAGTTATTTGAAGATGACGCAGAAGCCGCTAAAGCAGCGCTACTTGCTGGCGTCGATATGGAAACGCCAGATCCAAAAACCTATCCATTGTTGGCTGAACAAATAAAAAGCGGTGCGCTGGATTTGGTCGCTATCGATACCGCAGTGCGGCGTATTCTGGTGCTGAAATTCCGTCTGGGTTTATTCGAACAGACCGAAGTGGATGCAGCGGCCGCCGACGCCGCGCTGGGCAACGCCGAATCGCGTGCTTTGGCGCTGCAACTGGCGGAAAAATCCATCGTGCTGCTGAAAAACGACAAAGTTTCGTCTGGAGGTGAGAACGCCACCTTGCCGCTGGATGCCAGTAAAATCCAACATCTGGCGGTGATAGGCCCGCATGCTGATGAAACGTTGTTAGGCGGTTACAGCAGTATCCCGCGCCAGACTGTCACTGTGCTGCAAGGCCTGCAAAAAAAACTAAAAGGCAAAGCCAAAGTCAGCTTTGCCCGTGGTGCCCGCATTACCGATAACAACTTTTTGCATACCAAAGCGACCGCGACAGCTGACAGCACTGACACCTCCAGCACCAATGCGCTGGAAACCGCTGCGGCAGCCGCCCTGCAACAGCGTAGCCAAAACGCCGGCACTTATTCGATGCTGCGCTGGAACCATGACGACACTGTGGCGGCAGACCCTGCCGACAACGCGCGGCTACGGGCTGAAGCAGTCGCTTTGGCCAAGACCGCCGACGCAGTGGTGCTGGTTTTGGGTGAAAACGAAGGCCTGGCGCGCGAGGCCTGGGCCGACAAACATTTGGGCGATCGCACCACGCTGGAATTAAGCGCCGACCAGCAACTGCTGGCAGCACAAGTTCAGGCCGCAGCCGGTAACAAACCTGTAGTGCTGGTGCTCAGCAATGGCCGGCCGCTGACGCTTGGCAAACTTGCGACAACCATGCCGGCTATTGTCGAAGCCTGGTATCTGGGCCAGGAAACCGGTACTGCAGTGGCGAATGTGCTGTTTGGCGAGGTGAACCCTTCCGGCAAATTGCCTATCACCTTCCCGCGCAGCGCCGGTCATATTCCGCAGTTTTACAATCACAAAGCATCGAGCAGCCGCGGTTATCTGCATGACGACATCCGCCCGTTGTACCCCTTTGGTCATGGCCTGAGTTACACCGACTTCAGCTACAGCGATCTGCAAATTGACACGCCGCAGGTCCGCGCCGGCGGTGAGGCCAGTATTCGGCTGCGCATCAAAAACAGCGGCAAACGCGCCGGTACTGAAGTGGTGCAGCTGTATGTGCAGGACCCGGCGGCAAGCGTCACCCGGCCGGTGCAGCAACTGGCTGGCTTTGCCCGGGTCAGTTTAGCGCCGGGCCAAAGCGCGCAGCTGCAATTTCAGCTGCCGGTTAATCAGCTGGCATTCCTCGATAGCCGGATGCGTTGGGTGGTGGAACCCGGTGAAATTCGCCTGCTGCTTGGCAGCTCGTCCGCCGATATCCGCCTGCGCGGTGCTTTTAACATCGCAGGTGCGGTGACCGACATCGGCAATGACCGGGTGTTACAAAGCCGCGCTGTAGTGATTGACTAATCAACAGCTATGAACAGGAACAATCAGACGGTAAGCCAGTCGGCACCGGGAGAACCTATGCAAAAAGAACTCAGCGCCGGTTTGCTGCTGTCTGCCAGTCTGATCATCAGCGCCTGCGGGAAAGCGCCAGCGCCGCAGCCAGCGACTACGCCGGCCGAATCCCAGAGCACAGTCGCGAACGCGGCTGCAACACCGAAAATTCAGCCAGAGAACTGGCCATTGCAGCTCTCTCCTATCGCCCGCCAACCGGCGGTGGAGACCAAAATCAAAGCGCTGCTGGCGCAGATGAGCCCGGCGCAAAAAGTTGGTCAATTAATTCAGGCCGACATCGCCTCAGTCACGCCCGAGCAAGTGCGGGATTATTATCTCGGCAGTGTGCTCAATGGCGGTAATTCGGCGCCCGGCCGTGACAACAGAGTCGGCCCCAAAGCCTGGTTGGAACTGGCCGATGCCTTCTGGCAAGCCAGCACCGACACCAGCGATGGCCGACCTTATATTCCGGTGATGTGGGGCACAGACGCCGTACATGGCCACAGCAATGTCAAAGGCGCCATTATTTTCCCGCATAACATTGGCTTAGGCGCGATGCGCGAACCGCAGCTTTTACGCAAAATCGGTCAGATCACTGCCATTGAAATGCAGGTGACAGGTTTAGACTGGACCTTCGCCCCAACCATCGCAGTCGTGCGCGACGACCGCTGGGGCCGCACTTATGAATCTTATGGCGAAGATCCGGCGCTGGTCGCCTCTTACGCGCCGGAAATTCTGCAGGGTATTCAGGGCGTTCCGGGCAGTGCCGACTTCCTGCGCGGCAATCACATGCTGGCCACCGTCAAACATTTCCTCGGTGATGGCGGCACCATCAACGGTAAAGATCAGGGCGACAATCAGCATAGTGAAGCCGATTTACGCGACCTGCATGGTCTGCCCTATTACAGCGCCATCAAAGCCGGCGCCCGCGTCGTGATGGCGTCTTACAACAGCTGGTACGGAGAAAAAATGCATGGTTTCCAGCCGATGCTCAGCGACGTCTTAGTCGGCCGGATGGGTTTTGACGGTTTTGTTGTCGGCGACTGGAATGGCCATGGTCAGGTCAAAGGCTGCACGCCGACCGACTGCGCCAATGCGCTCAACGCTGGCCTTGATATGTTTATGGCGCCGGACAGCTGGTTGAAGCTGTATGACAATACGCTGGCACAGGTCAAAGACGGCCGTATTTCAATGGCCCGCCTCGACGAAGCGGTCAGCCGCGTGCTGCGGATCAAAGTCGAAATGGGCCTGTTTGAGCAGCTGCAACCGTCCAAACGCCCGCTTGCCGGTAAATTTGAACTGCTCGGCAGCGCCGAACACCGGGCCGTGGCGCGTGAAGCGGCGCGTAAATCGCTGGTACTGCTGAAAAACAACCAACAACTGCTGCCGATCAAAGCCAGCAGCAAAGTGTTATTGGCCGGCGATGGTGCCGACCATATCGGTAAACAAAGTGGCGGCTGGACCTTAAGCTGGCAAGGTGCCGGCAATAAAAACAGTGATTTCCCCAACGGGGAATCGATTTATGCCGGTTTCAAATCCGCGCTTGAAGCCGGTGGCGGCTCGGTCGAACTCAGTGAAAACGGCCGTTTCAGCAGCAAACCGGATGTTGCTATTGTGGTCTTTGGTGAAGAACCTTATGCCGAATTTGTCGGCGACCGCGCCCATCTGGCCTTTGACGACAGCCGCGCCTTGCAAATCCTGACCGAATTAAAAGCGCAGGGCATTCCAACTGTATTGGTGTTTTTATCCGGCCGGCCTTTGTGGGTTAATCCGGAGCTGAACCAGTCTGACGCTTTTGTCGCGGCGTTTTTACCGGGCACTGAAGGCGGTGCTTTAGCTGATGTGCTGGTACGGGCGCCGGATGGCAATATCCGTTATGACTTCCAGGGCAAACTGCCCTTCTCCTGGCCCGCCGATGCCACCGGCAAGCCACTGAATATTGGCGACGCCGACTACCAACCACAATTCGCTTTTGGTTATGGCCTGAATTATCAGGATGATGTTGTGGTCGCTAAACTCAGCGAAAACTCCGGCATCAGCGCCGATTTAGTGGTGAATTTCAGCCGTTATCTACATGCTGGTAAAGCGGTGAATCCATGGCAGTTGCAGCTACTGGAAGGAAATGCTGTAACGGTAGTGACAGATCCGCAGCAGCAATCGGTGGGCGGCGCCCTCACGAGCAAAGCAACAGACAGGTTGCAGCAGGAAGACTCAATATTGCTGACATTCAACGCGCCTGCGACGGCAGCAATAACCCATGCGCAGCAGCAACCCATTGACCTCGCCCGCCAGGCCAACGGCGATATGGTGCTGGAACTGGAATATCAGCTCTTAGCAATGCCGGAACAACAAGGCAAAGTGCAGCTTGGCATGCGCTGCGTATCGGGCCAACCCGGCTGTGAGAGCCAACTTGACTTCAGCAATTATTTCGCCGGACAGTCAGGCAAAGGCTGGCAACAACTGAAGATCCCGCTGCGCAGTTTCACTGACAGTAACAAAGCCTTTGACCTGAGCAAAATCAGCCATCCACTGTTGATTAGCGCCGGCAAAGGCCTGCAAATCCAGCTGGCCCGGGTGCGCTTGACGGAAAACGAAGGCAATGGGATATGTGGTGGCGCGCAATAGCACGACATCGGGCCAATGTTGCTGGCCCAGCCCCGGCTGTCGATGTGGGTGTTGTAGGGGTTGAGCTGGTCGACTTTGGGCGAATTGCAGAAATTTACCAGGTTGTGTACGGCGACGCTGACGCTTGCCGTACCTACGATTACGTTCGGAGG
Source organism: uncultured Chromatiaceae bacterium (assembly GCA_946482325.1). The sequence continues at coordinate 23,193 of CAMLRA010000016.1, forward strand.
GTAGGTACGGTAAGCGAAGCGTCACCGTACATTTTCCAATGCCCGCAACTGGCACAACGCTGACTTACCAAGCAGATATTGATGGTCGACCCTAACCGCAAATATAACAACATTTCAGCAAAAACTGCCCTGATAGTGCTAAAACCCAGCGCCAAAGACGCAGTTCCTGAAGAGGTGCCCCTCCACACTCCTGACATTTGTCACCTGCTCTTGCTGATAGCTGACACTGCAGCTGTTCCCGCCATTCCGCCATCATGGCTACAACAACGCCAGGGTGGCGTTTTTCAGGAGCACACCACATGAAAAGCACGACACACTCTTTATCGACAAACTCTTTGCGTCTGACCTTGCGCTCAGTCTTTTTACTGGGCGCTTTGGCGGTCAGTCAGCTGGCACCTGCGGCTGAACCCGTGACAGATCCGCTGAGCGCGATTGACCTCGCCAGCCAGCAACTGGATGTGCAGGCGCTGCAGCAATTCAGCCAGCAGGCGCAGGATGATTATCAGTTTGCTTATGCGCAGTATCGCCTGGCGGTCACGGCATCAGTGCGGGCCGATGAAGCGGTGTTAAAACCGGCGCTGACAGCTGCCACCGAGCGGCTGGAGCAGTTAATTGCCAGTGAACCGGCGCCAGGCTTAAAAGCAGAAGCACTGGCCTTGCTGGCGCTGACCCGCGGTATGCAGGCCGGTTATTACCCGATTAAAGGCATGTATTACGGCCAAAAGTCAGGTAAGGCGCTGGATGCAGCCACTGCTCTGCAACCGCAGAATCCACGTGTGACGCTGGCTGCCGCTATTCTGGCTTATCAGACGCCCAGTTTATTTGGCGGCGACAAAAAAGCCGCGCTGCAACACGCCAACGCAGCAATTAATAGCTATGCGGCGCCTTGTCAAAACATCTGCTGGGGGGAAGCCGAAGCCTATGTCTGGCGCGGTTTAGCCAAAAAAGAAGCCGGTGATCTGGCGGGTGCTAAAGCCGACTGGCAGCACGCGTTGCAACTGGCGCCAAGCTATGGCTGGGCCAAACAACTGCTGCAAGGTGTCTGAGTCAGCCAACACGGCACGCGCCCGGTGTTATGAAATTTCACCGGGCGCTGACCTTTCCTGCCAACACCGTTGCCTGCACACGCAGACCTGTTAGTCTGGAAGCTTCTGCCGGAACGACTTCAACGGAACTGTCTGATGCCTAAGCTGTTTTTTACCTTGCTGCCCGTGCTTTGCCTGTCATGGCTGTTCTCAGGCGCCTGCCAGGCCGACGTTCGCCTGCCCAAACTCATCAGTGACCACCTGGTGTTACAGCGCGACCAGCCGCTGCCGTTGTGGGGCTATGCTACGCCGGGTGAACAGGTCACTATCCATTTGAATGGCTCGTCTGCCGGCACAGTGACAACAGACGCAGCAGGCCACTGGCAACTGACGTTGCCCGCACAACCGGCGGGTGGCCCGCATCTGCTGGAATTTCAGGGCCAGAACCAGCTGCAGGTCAAAGATGTGTATTTTGGCGATGTGTTTGTCGCCTCAGGCCAGTCCAATATGGAACTGACGATGGCGCGGCTGGAAGAGGCTTATCCGGCTGATTTGCAAAGAGCCAACTACCCGCTGATCCGCCAGTTTAATGTGCCGCAACGTTATGATTTTAAAGCGCCGCAACAGGATGTCAGCGAAGGGCAATGGCTGGTCGCAAGCCCCACGACTATTCAGCATTTTTCTGCGCTGGCGTTTTATTTCGCCCGCGATTTACAAGCGCACAGCAAAGCTGCCATTGGCATTTATAACGCCGCGTTGGGCGGTTCACCGGTTGAATCCTGGCTGGATGAGTCAACACTTAAGCAATTTCCGGATGTTTATCAACTGGCGCAGATTTATAAAAGCGACCGTTTAATCCGCGATATTGAAGCTGCAGATCAGGCGAAGAATGCGCGCTGGTATGGCGACTTAGCTAAAAATGACGCTGGCCTGCACAGTAAAACTCCATGGTATTCACCCAACTTCGATGACAGCCAGTGGCCAGAGTTTACCGTACCGGGTTTTCGTCAGGATACTTTCACCGGCGTTTGGTGGTTGCGGAAAACTATCCGATTAACGGCAGAGCAAGCCGCAGCGGCGCGGATTTTACGGCTCGGCTCTATCGTCGATGCCGAAGAGGTGTACGTCAACGGCAGCCAAATCGGCAATACCACTTATATGTATCCACCCCGGCGTTATCCGCTGCCACAAGGGCTGCTTAAAACCGGCGACAACCTGATAGCCGTTCGGGTGACTGTGACCAATGGCACGCAGAACCGCAGTGGTTTTATTCCGGATAAACCTTATTGGCTTGGCACTGATGCGGACAAACTCGATTTAACCGGTGTCTGGAAAATGCAAACCTCGGCGCCTGCCAAAGCCTTGCCGATGGATGCTTTTATCCGCTGGAAACCGCTGGGGCTCTATAACGCTATGATTGCACCGCTACAAAAGCTGCCGGTCAAAGCGGTATTGTGGTATCAGGGCGAATCCAATGTCGGCGCTTATCAACAGTATGCACAGCGCTTTCGCGCCATGATCCACCAGTGGCGCGCGCAGTGGCAGCAACCTGAGTTGCCGTTTTTATATGTTCAACTGGCCAATTATCTGCCCAAACAACCGACACCACAGCAAAGTAGCTGGGCTGGTTTGCGCGAAGCGCAAGCCGCTGTGCTGACCGAGCCCAATACGGCCATGGTGGTTGCTATCGATACCGGTGAGTGGAATGACATTCACCCGGTGGATAAACGCACTTTGGGCAGCCGGATGGCTTTAGCGGCGCGGGCAGTCGTCTACGGCGAACCAATCGAATATCGCGGACCTGTGCTGAACAGCATCAGGCACGAGGGGACGTCGCTACAGCTGACCTTTGATTTTGCCGGCACAGGCCTTCAGCTCAGACCTGGTCAGGCATTTGCCATTGCCGGCAAAGATGGCCGCTTTGTCTGGGCAAATGTGCAGCTACAAGATGGGCAGATCCGCTTGTCACACCCGCAGGTACCGGCGCCAACCCAAGTGCGATATGGTCATGCCGACAACCCGGACGCTGTGCTTTACAATAACGCCGGCCTGCCCGCGTCACCTTTTAGCGCTACGCTGCATTAGCGCGTAACTTAGCGCACTCGAACCGTGCCAGTCACCGCAGCAGTGGCTTTGGGATCAACGGGTTGCGCAAATAGCGGTGACTGCGCCATGTAGGTTTTGATCAACTGTCGGGACGCCGGGCTCAGCCAGTCCAGCAAGGCCGCCCGGTATTGCGGGTCATGCCGTAACCCCACCAGAGCCTGATTCACTGCTTTTATCTGTGCTTTGGCGCGCTCGTTGATACTGCAGGCGACATAGACTTCTGTGACCGCAGGTAAACCTGACAACGGTAGTGCTTTGAGCTGTATTTCCGGGAAATCCTGCGCCAGATAATGCATGCGGTCAGCATATTCCAGCACGTAATCAGCCCGGTTGGCTTTGAGCATTTGTACCAGTTGGGTGTCGGCGGCGGATACTTGCAACAACTCCGCTAAATGCTCGGCGATTTGCGGCGGATAGGTGCGTTGTTGCTCAACCATGCCGCGCGAGGTTTGTCCAAACAACCAGTTCAGGTCAACAGCACTTTGGCCTTGTAGCTGGCGCCACAGTGGATGGTCCGCTCTGGCCACCAACTGCAGATTCGGGATCACTGCGACAGGTTCAGAGAATTGCAAGAAGGTCTGGCGCTGTGGGGTTTTCAGCAGACCAAACAAACAATGCGATTTTTGTTGTTGCATCATCTGTTGCCGCATCGTCAGCGTCGAGATATGCAGCCGGTGGTCGTATTGTGGCAGCGCCGCAATCAGCCGGTTCAGCATGACATCGTATGCGCCTTGCCCCTGTTGCGGTCCCTGCAGAATATTCACCGGTGGCCAATCCCGGATAAACCAGTCCATGGTGTCAGCCAGGGCACTGTGCACACAGGCCAGTGACCCAAACAACCATACACCCAGCCTGTACATGTCAGCCTCTTTGTCATTACTACTTTGTACACAAAGCATACACAAATTTCTGAAACGATAAAGCTCAACTTTTAGCGACTGATCTTCTGTTGTTTCATCTGTTGCAGGTACGCCAGCACCGCATCAATCTCTGCATCGCTGAAAAAGCCGAAAGCCGGCATTTTTGACTGATAACGGTACGATTCTGGATTTTTAATAAAGGCCTTTAAATCATGCCGTTGCCAATATTCCGTGACGTTTTTTGGCGCATTGAGTTCAGGACCAAGTACCCCGCCCTGCAAATTGATTGAATGACATTTCAGACAATTCTGCTTAAACAGCGCAAAACCCTGTTGTACTTGTGCTGACGCGCCTGCGGCAGGGATCACCTGTGCATAACGGTCTTGAAAGCGGATTAATTCAATCTTCACCAGCTGATAAGGCCAGGCAAAATGCTCTGCGGCTTTGCCGGCACCGGGCCAAATCAGATAAAACGGTGCCGGCGATATAAAACCTTTGCCTTGCTGCAGCGGCGTGAATTCAAAGTCCGGCTTGCCGGCTTCGGCAAACACCAGCATCGCCTGCTGCTGTTGCAACTGCCCCGCCGACAGTGTGGGCGCATAACCGTCGCTGGCGGTCAACACCAGCGTGTCATCGTCCTGTAGCGCTGGAAAGCCGGTTTTTTGCAGCAAAGCAGCAAAACTGAAACCACGGTAACTTTTGCGCTGATTGTAAGACGGGTCGTCCAGTGTCACTTGCTGCACCGGCAGGTTTTGTTGCAACTGCGAAAGTGTCCAGCTCTGAGTCTGGCCACTGTGGACTGTGGTGAGTACCGGCATTGCCAGCACCGGCCAGAGCCAGCAACTGAACAAAAACAGCCATAATTTCATCGTTTTTCCCTCAACTGATTGCCGTGACTATTAAGCCGCCCGGCCGCAACGCGGTCAAGCCTTCATCCGTGAATTATCCCCGTTGGTCACAGTTGCGGCCCGGGGGCTGGCTTGGTATGCCAGCCTGCACAACGCCCTCCCCACTATTGCAAGGACAAACTGATGAAAGCTTTTTACCTGAGTCTGCTGGCTGCACTGAGTTTGCAGCTGTCGGCAGCCGAACTGAACCTCAGTGGCCGCAGTGCCGCTGATTTAAAACGCGACCTGACCAGCAAACCGGCGGAGACGCTGGCGTTGTTGCCAGTGCAACCGGGCCAACAAGTGCTGGATTTATTCGGTGGCAATGGTTATTACAGCGAACTGATGGCGCAGTTAGTCGGTCCGTCCGGCAAAGTGTTGCTGCACAATAATCAGGCTTATCTGAAATTTGTCGGCGACGCGCTGCCACAACGCTTAAAAGACGGCCGTTTACCCAACGTGATCCGTTACGACCGTGAATCTGATGCACTGGGGCTGACGCCCAATAGTCTTGATGGTGTGTTGTTTGTGATGGGTTACCACGATTTTTATCACCAATCCGAAGGTTGGGCAGTGTCGCGTGATCAGGTGCTGAATCAGATTAAAACCGCATTAAAACCAGGTGGTTACCTGCTGGTTGTCGACCATCAGGCCAAAGCTGGCTCTGGCCACAGCGCCGCGCAGGAATTGCACCGCATCGACAAACAGGATGTGATTGCTGAATTAACCGCCGCCGGTTTTGTGCTGAAACAACAAAGTGATGTGCTGCATAACAGCGCCGATGATCACAGCCTGATGGTGTTTGATCCGGCGATCCGTGGCAAAACGGACCGCTTCACTTTGGTGTTTAGCAAACCTTAGTCTTTAGCAAGACTCGCTGCATTTCTCAAGCGCAGCGGCCTGAAACAACGGGTCCTGCGCCATCGCCAGCCGCAATTCCTGCCGCGATTGCTCACTGAGTAGATTTAACCAGGCTTGCTGATATTCCGTCTTGGTGCGTAGGTGTTGCAGCGCCAGATTAATCGCCCGGAGTTGTGCCTCCGCCGCCGGCGTATTTTGACAGGCAATATACACCGGCACCACCGGTGGTTCGCCCTGTAAACGGGCATAACGCAAAGCCACAGTGGGGTGACTTTGCGCCAAATAATGTAGCCGGTCCGGATATTCCACCACATAATCCGCCCGGTTGGCTTTAAGCATTGCAACTAAATCTGTTGAATTATCAGATACCTGTAACAACTCACCGGCATATTGCTGCACGTTTTGCGGATACAGTCTTTTGTATTCGACCAGACCACGCCAGGCCTGTTGTAGCAATGAAGCTAATTCAATATTGGCGCCGGCCTGAGTGGACTGCCACAGTGGATGGTCGGCCAGCGCAGCCACCCGCAGTGCCGGTGAATAAAAGGCAATGTCAGAAAACAGCATCTTTTTTTGCCGCTCTGGTGATTTCAGCACGCCAAACAAACAATGCGGTACATTTTGCTGCATCAGCTGCTGGCGTTTTGTCAGCGTGGCAAACTGTTGGCGATGCGGATACTGTGGCAATGCAGCAATCAGCTGCGTCAGCATCAAGTCATAGGAGCCCTGACCTGCGTCCGGCCCCTGCTGGATATTAAAAGGCGGCCAGTCTCGCACATACCAGTCAATTGCATGTGCCTGCGCGGCATAAAACAACAACACCACCAGCCAAAATTTGTTCATGCGCATCCCTGCATTTTGTTACATTATCAGGGACTAATATATCGAAACACAAAGCGCTTACAAGCGAATTCTTCGCGTCTGAGTGAGAATGGCCAACGGATTAAATCAGTCGACTTCAGCCGGGCGTTACAAGCCCGGCTACAGCGTGACAGGCAATGCACATTGCGCCGCCAGTTCCGGCTTTTTTTTCCAGGCTTTCAGCACATTTTTGGCGTTACTCTGATACCAGCCGTAACCTTGCTGACGCTCCAGCGACAGCTGGTCGACGTCATGGTAGACCTTGCCGTCGCGGTCAAAAAACACCGGTTGTTGTGCGGGCAGGCTGTAAAAACGTGCCCAGATCTGCGCGCCTTTTTTCTCCACCAGCCTAGAGCCGGCGTCATCACGTAACCAGGCTTTGTCGCGGATTTGATGCTGCGCTAGCCATTGGATACCGCTGCACAGCGCCGGGAGCACTCCCGGCAGGTCAGGCGCTTTGTCCAACATCAACTGCAGTACTGCGGCGCTTTCACTGCTGACCAGACTGATTTGCTCAAACTTACGCGCTGCCACCGGTTCACCGGTCAGCGGATGATGCTGCGCTGTCCAGACGGTGCGTTGACCATTGACGCGAACCTGCGACGCTACCAACCAGCCGACGCCTTTGGCAAAACCGGCCTGCGCTTGCGCGCGAAGGTCCGCGCTCAGCCACTGATATTCAGGCGCATTGGCGATATCCCACAGCAAACTCAGCAAGTCTGTCATCACATTGTCGTTCAGCGTCACCGCATCATGGTAACTGCCACGCAGCGGATAAGACTGAGCAAAACCACCATTGGTGTATTGCGCCCGCAGCACAAACTGCACAGCCAATATCAGCGCACTGCGGATTTGTACCTGCTCTTCGGCCGCTGCTTTAGGATAATAAGCCGCCAGCCAGCGCATTTGTGTGCTGGTGGCGCCATTATCAAAAGTTGGAATATAAGCAGGCTCACTCCCGGCCAGCTGGCCGGGTTTACGCGGTTGCTGCATATCGGTGCGTTTACTCCAACCGCCCAGTACCGTTTGGTAACTCAGCACTGCCTGTAACTGCGTCGGGTTGCTGATACCGTCCAGGCCAAAGTTTTTCGCTTTGACTGCCGGCAGCGGCGCGCTTAACTTTGCGCCCGCCAGTTCGCTTTTCAGCTGCTGTTCTAACAAGGCAAAATCCTGCGCCGACCGGGCGTGAAAGGCTTGCCAGTCGGCACTGAGCGGTTTGCTGTGGTGCCACAGATCAGGTGTGCCGGCCGCAGCGGCCGGCCCTCCTGCGATCCCAACTGACACCAGACTGGCGAATAGCAGCGCCAGAACACCTTGTTTCATCAGAAATTCCCCCGGATCCCAACCAGATACTGCCGACCCGTGAGCAGGTATTCCACTGGTCTTGCCGTATACACATCACTCCATTGTTCGGTTGGTGCATTGGTTAAGTTAATGGCTTCAAAGCTAACCGACAGGTTGTCGTTAATTTTGTAGCGCGACGAAATATTCAGCTGGCCTTTGTCTTCATAACCACGGCCCCAGTTACCTTCGTCTTTGTATTTATCCAGATATTCTTTGATGTACCGTTCGCGGAAGTTATACGACAAGCGAGCGCTGAAATCAGCGTGCTCATAGTACAGCGTCCAGTTGTAGTTAAGCCTTGAGGTTTCTTCCGCCAGCAGGCTAATGACGTTTTTCGTCATCGGGTCAGCGACATCGCGATCGTAATCAATCCAGGTTAAGTTGGACGTCACGCCAAAACGATTCCACGGCGCTGGCAAAAAGCTGAACGGCTGTTGGTAAATCAGCTCGGCGCCACGCACACCTTCGGCCGGGGTATTCAGCAGCTGCGTCACATCCCAGGTCACAGTCGCCGGGTCACGCGAACCTAAGTCGATGCCGAGGTTTTTCAGTTGATCCGCATCTAACACTTCCTGGCGCGAACCTTTACTGAGGCCGGTGATGTCTTTGTAAAACACCGCCAAGGCCAGCAGCGCTTCTTCATCAAAATACCACTCTAAGGCAAGATCGACCTGGTCAGATTCATAAGGCCGCAGCGTTGGGCCTGCGCCCATTTCAATAGTCGCCGTCGGGTCTTTATCATCCGGTGTATTCACTTTAATCGCCGAAGCTAAATCAGCAATTGCCGGGCGGGTAATGGCGCGCGACAGGCTCAGGCGGCCAACTAGTTCTTCGCTCAGGTCATAGGCCAGGTTTAAGCTTGGCAGGAAATCTTTGCCGTTACTTTCGGTATAACGCCAGTCGTGACCACCGGCCAACGCCGCACCGGCGCCGCGGCCTGCGGTGTAACCGTCAGCATAGATATGGTCCAGATTCACAATGCCTGAAGTATTGGTATTGTCGATATAGCGGCCGCCGATATTGCCGCGCAGCTCCCGTCCGGCTAGTTCATAACGAAAATCGAGCTGGACAAAAGCGCCGGTAACTTTCTCTTCAATGTCATAAGTCGCGTTATAACGTTGCTTGGCTTCAAAAAAGCTTTCGCCGGAAAAGGCTGCCATCACTTTTTGATAGTCGGTGGTGAGCCAGCTGCCGGCAGTTAACGTGGAATGACCCGGCACATCGGCGGCTTTACCAAAATGTTGCCCGGCCGCATCCAGTGAAATGCCATACAAAGCGCCTGCGATGCGCGCCGCCGGTAAGCCCAGTACCAACGATTCCGCGGCATCGCCGCTGGTTTTATTGGTGGTGGTATTCAGCACTTTCCAGCCATTGTCATATTGCACGTTGTAGGTGGTGAATTCGCGTTGATTCAGGCCCCATTTCAGCGTCAGTTCGTCGTTCAGCTCATACTTGAAATTGACAGTAAAATTGGTGTTTTCGCTGTTAATTTGCTGGTTACGATTACGAACCAGGCCAACTTTGTATAAATCCGGATTCAGCATCAATGCTTGTAATTCGGCCTGAGTATAAGTTTTACCAAAAGCCTGACCCGGCGCAAAAGCAAAAGCCGGCATATCCATATGCATGTTGCCGCTGGCAATGGCGGTGCCTTTAGTACCGATGAGGCTGACCGGGTCGATATTGCTGTCATAGCTATAGGCAAAGGTCGAGTTGTTGGCATCCAACGCAAAAGTGCGCTGATACGGGATGTCTAAATCGGATTTGCCAATACCAGCGAGGAAAGTCATCTGTAAGGCATCGCTGATTTGCCAGTCGCCAGAGAAAGTCGCCTGATTAAAGTCGGAAGTCGACACGTCCTGCCGCGCTTCAGAGCGGATCGGCACGCCGGATAAAGTGCCGGCCACCAGGGTGTTGTTGGCGTCTACCACCAGATTTTCGGCGTAAATTTTGGTTTTGCTGGAGACGTTACCGCGCAGCAGCGCCGAGTATTGGAATTCATCCATCGTGCTGTCGAGCTTGGCGTGCAGCAGGTCAAAGTTCAGCAGCAGATTGTCGTGCGGCCGGTATTGCGCGGCAGCGGTTAAGCCCAGCCGGTCCTGCTGTTTATTAAAAATCGAATACCGCGGAATCCGTGGGATCCACAGCCCTTCCATATTGGCGTTGGTGTAGGCGCCTTTCGGGTCGAGTTGCGTCACTGGCGCAGCAGTTAATTTATTGCCGGCATTGCCGGTTTTCCACGACGGATTATTCACACTCCAGCGCACTGTGGTGGCGCCTTCACTTTGCACCAGGCCTTCGGAATAAGCAGCGGAGAGCAGCAAACCAAAGGTATTGTCCCAGTTTTTGCTGAACATCAGCGAAGCGCGTGGCGTGACTTCAGACGCGACATCGTTGTAACGCGCATTGAGGTTATAAGCGAATTTGTCATCCTGATACTGAAATGGCCGCGCCGTTTGCAGGTTGACGTTACCGGAGATACCACCGTCTTCCAATTCTGCTGCAGCGGTTTTGTTCACGTCAATTTGGGTGAATAACTCGGAAGCAAAGACGTTAAAGTCAAAAGCGCGGCTTTTATTGGCGCCGCCCGAAGCATCAGTGGCCGCGCCGGCGGATGCTGACTCCATGCCGTTGATGGTGGTTTTGACAAAGGTCGCGCCCAAACCGCGCAGACTGATTTGGCGGCCTTCGCCGGCGTCTTGTTCTATCGCAATACCCGGCACGCGCGCTAAGCTGTCGGCGATGTTTAAATCCGGAAATTTGCCTAAATCTTCGGCCAGAATGGTTTCTTTACTGCCGACCGCTTCGCGTTTGGCGGCTAAAGCGACATTGAGACTGCCGCGAAAGCCTGAGACTTCAATGACTTCAATCTCATCGGCTTTAGCTTTATCAGTTTTTTGCGCGCTGCTTGCTTCGGCGCTGGTGGTGGTTGCAGTTGCTGTTTGCTGCGCCAGCGCAGGAGCCGCCACCAGACCAAGGCCTAGCCAGACCGCGTGACTAAGCACTTGCAGTGTGAAATGTGGGGTTAAATGGTTTTTTTTCTTCTGTGTCATACCCTGTCGTCCTTTCTTGTTGATTTATATTGTTTTTTATTTCTACGTCCTGCGATCCCCACTGCTGCGACAGGCAACTGCAGCAGCGGGGTTTTTACTTCTCTGCGGTTTGTACCGGCTTAGCTGTGATTTGTCACAGTAAACTGCCACCGGTGGCAAATTACCGGTAAACTGGCACAGCAATATCTAACAACGGCTAGAACAAAAAGTCCGTCGCCAAAAACGCCGAATCGCGTTGCTGCACCATGTCGCGCACTAAATTAATGCCCGCTTCGTTGCCTTTGGTCGCGACCAAGGTCGGGATCGAAAACTGATGCAAAGCGTCCTGCACCGACAAAGTGCCTTCCGCCGAATCTTTGCGGCCGGTAAACGGAAAACTGTCCGGGCTGCGCTGGCACTGGCTGTTGATATTAATCCGGCCCACCTGATTGGCGAACATGTCAATTAATGGGCCTATCGCGCGGCCATCGCTGCCGAAAATACTTAATTGCTGGCCGAAGTTGCTGTGAATGACATAGTCGATAACCTCCGAAATATCGTCATATGGCACCACCGGCACTAAAGGCCCGAATTGCTCTTCCTGATACAACCGCATCGCAGGCGACACCGGATACAGCAGCGCCGGGCGCATCAGACTGCCAGCAAAATCGCCGCCGCCGGGATTAACCACTTGCGCGCCATGTTCGCGAGCATCAGCAATCAAAGCCGCCATAGCATCGGTTTTACCCGGCTCCGGCAATGGCGTGATTTGCGCGCCGGCCTGCCAGGGCATCGCCAGTTTTAAGGCGTCGATTTGCGCTGCCAACAGCGGCAACAAAGCTGCAGCCTGCGCCCTTGGTACAAAAATGATTTTTAACGCGGTACAACGCTGGCCGTTAAAGGCTAAAGCGCCGGCAATGATTTCTTTGGCGCTGGCGGGAAGGTCCGCGCAAGGCAGCACAATAGCCGGATTTTTCGCATCAAGGCCGAGCACCGCTTTTAACCGGTGCGGTTTGGGATGCAGCCGTTTTAAATCACTGGCGCCTTTATTGGTGCCGATAAAGGCCAGTACATCAACTTTGCCACTTTGCATCAGCGCACCAACCGTTTCACGGCCCCGACCATAAATCACGTTAATAACGCCGGCCGGGAAACAGTCGCGAAAGGCCGTAAGCAAAGGTTCAATCAACAACACGCCGTATTTGGCTGGCTTAAATACCACAGTGTTCCCCATCATCAGCGCCGGGATCAGCGTGGTGAAAGTTTCATTCAGCGGATAGTTAAAAGGCCCCATACAAAGCGCCACACCCAGCGGCACCCGGCGGATTTTGCCGAGCACACCCTGTTCGGTAATAAAATGGCTGTCGGCGCGGTCTTGTTGCTTCAGCGCCTGAATCGTATCGCGAATGTAATCACAAGTCCGGTCAAATTCTTTGGCGGCGTCCAAGGCGTTTTTACCGATTTCCCACATCAGTAAGCGCACCACTTCGGTCCGTTTTTGCTGCATTGCGGCGAGGAATTGTTCGACATGGCGGATACGCTCAAACAGCGGCATCGTCGGCCATTCCCCACGGCCCAAATCATAAGCCCGCACCGCTGCGTTAAGCGCCGTCAGTGCTGCAGCGCTGTCCAGCAGTGGCGTCGCGCCAAGCCGCGTCGGTTCAATGTTGCCACTGGTTTCAGCGCGGATTTGCACCGGACTCAACACTTCCGCCAGTTCGCCGGACCAATGGCAGAGCTCACCATCAATCAGATAGTGCCGCTGCGCCAGATAAACAGGCGCCGGGAATTCCGCCGCAATTTGCGCGGCGGTCGGGAATAACAAAGCTAACTCAGACATACACAGTTCCTCATATAGTAAAGCGTGTCGTGTCCGTGGTTGAAAATGCTGGTCGCGTTTAGCGCAACTCTTTTTAAATCAGCGCATTACAAACTGTAATGCGCCTTAAAAGCGCGGAAATTGTCCATGCTGACAATAGCGCCGGTGTGTTCGACGACAAAACCTGCCAGCGCCGCCGCCAGTTGTGCCGCCGCTTTAGGTGATTGCCCGGCAAGCCGCGCCGCCAGATAACCGCCGTTAAAAGAATCACCGGCTGCGGTGGTATCCACCACTTTTTTCACTGTCACTGCCGGCATCACAAACCGCTCGCCGCTGGCCCAGACCACAGCACCGTCTTTGCCGTTTTTCACGATAATTTCGCCAGTGCCAAGCGCTTTGAGCTGGGTGATCACATCGTCACAGCTTTGGGCGTTAAACAGCACCTTATGGTCATCGAGGCCAGGTAACGCGATGTCGGACAGTGCATAAGCGCGCTCAAAAGCGTCGCGGCATTGCTGCACACTTTGCCACAGCACCGGACGGTAATTCGGGTCAAAGCCAATCCTGACGCCGGCGGCTTTTAACTGCGCCACCAGGGCAAACAGGTCTTCGCGATCTGCTTCAGATAAAATCGCCAGGCTAATACCGGAGAAATAAAACCAGTCAGCACTGGTTAACGGGCTGATGTCGTTGCGGGCGCGAAACAGCTGCAGCGTTTGTTTGGCGGCTGAGCTATCGCGCCAATAGACAAAACTGCGCTCGCCAAAGGCGTCGGTATTGATCATGTACAAACCGGGGCGCGCCGTTTTGCTACGCAGCAACAAACTGCTGCCGAGCTTTTCGCTTTCCACCGCGGCCAATAATTTATCGCTGATAAGGTCAGTGCCAATCGCCGAGAAAAAATCGACCTGCAGCGCCGGATTGACCCGTTTGAGGTAGACCGCGGTGTTAAACACGTCGCCGGCAAAATTCTGGTGGTAGACGTTTTCCACGAGCTGATACAGCTCGACCATACATTCGCCGAAAATCACCACACGTTGTGATTGCTGTTGTTGCGTTGTTGCCATCAGCAGGCTCCTGTCAGGCGGTTTTTTTAAGTAACGGCGCTTGTTTATCGGCTAATACATCGGCAGCGATTTGCAGCGACTGTTCGGTCAGCCGGCGAATTGCGTCATAGTCTGCGTTTTGCAGCGCAGCGGCCGGCGTCAGCCAGCTGCCACCGACGACAAACACGTTCGGCAATGCCAGATAATCCGCCAGATTGTTGATGCCGATGCCACCGGTCGGGCAGAACTGCACTTTGGGCAGAATAGTGCGCACAGCCGACAGCAGCCCCGGCCCACCACTTAAATGCGCCGGGAAAAACTTCAGCTCGTTTAAGCCCATTTCATGGGCCGCCGCCATTTCAGTCACAGTCTGCACGCCGGGCGCTAACGGCAAGCCGGTTGATAACATCGCTTCCAGTAACTTGGTTGTGGCCGCCGGGCTCACCAAAAACTGCGCGCCAGCCCAATGGCAGGCCTGTGCCTGTTCGGCATTTAACACAGTGCCGGCACCGACCAGTAAGTCAGGCAACGCGGCGCGAATGGCGGAGATCGCCGCTAAAGCTTTGGGTGTGCGCAGCACTACTTCGACGGCTTTGACACCACCTTCCTGCATGGCGCGGGCGATGGCGACCGCCTGCTCCGGCTGTTCGGTCTGAATAATAGGCAGCAACGGGCTGCCGTTTAATAAGGTCGATAAGGCCTTCATGCATCAACTCCGGGAATAAACTGCGATAAATCGGCGCTGGCGCCGTTCAGGATTGGGCTCAGCTGCTGATAGGCCTGCCAAAGCGCAGAGACAAAAGCGGTCTGATTAACCAGCTCTGCAGCAAAAATGCTGTCGAGCGCCAGCCACAGCGGCACGTCAGTGCGGGCGTCGCCGGTGCACTGCGCGGCGGTGGCCAGTAACAGCGGCGCCAGCGGGTCGACTAATGCCGGTGCCTGCTCGCCAAGCTGCTGCGCTTGCTGGGCGCGTAAACGGATAAACTGCAGCCAGCTGGCGATGGCCAGCGCCAATAACTGCACCGAGCGCCCGGCGGCTAAGTTGTCGCGGATCACCGGCAACAAGCGCATTTGTAGTTTTTGCGAGCCGTCCCAGGCGATTTGCGCCAGTAAATGCCGCACGGACGGGTTTTCAAAACGGCGGAAAATATCGGCGCTGTATTGCGCCAAATCTAAGCCGTCTACTAACGGCACTGATGGCAGAATTTCGTTGTTGACCAATGCCTGCACCAGCTTACTTAGCTGCGGTTGCGCCATCGCATCAAACACCGTTTCTATCTCCAGTAACGAGCCGAGATAAGCCAGCGTCGAATGTGGCGCATTTAATAAGCGTAATTTGGCTTTTTCAAAGGCGGTGACGTCTTTGGTGAAAATCACCCCAACCTCGCGCCAGGCCGGCTGGTCGGCCGGCAGAATATCTTCCACCACCCACTGACAAAAGGCTTCGCGTTTGACCGGCCAGGCGTCCTGCACACCCAACCGCGTGGCGACCAGATCACGCAGCGCGTCGTCGGTGGCCGGCGTAATACTGTCGACCATAGAACAAGGGCAAATCAGGTCGGTTAATTGCAGTAAAAAGTCGACATCTTTGGCAAACACTGCGGCATTGGCAGCGAAGCTACGTATAGCGGCTTTTAGTTTATGACCGTTGTCGGTCAGATTGTCACAGCTCATCAGTGTCAGCATGGGCAACCCTGCCCGATGGCGCAGCCACAGCGCTTGCGTCAGCAAACCGATGGCAGATTTGGCTTGTGATACCGCATCGGGCAGCTGCAAATCGGCGGCAATGTCGGCATGGTTTAAATCAAGCGCACCGCTGCTGTTCAGGCAATAACCTTTTTCGGTGATGGTCATAGTCACATATTTGCAGCTGGCTGACGTTAAACGCGCCTGCACTTTGGCGTAATCCAAAGGCGCCACCAACACTTCAGCGATACTGCCAATTAAGGATAACTGCGTGTCTTGTTCCATCTGCGCTAAAGCATAAAGCCCATCCTGCGGGTTCAACGCTTCGGCGACGTCACGGCTTCGCATCGACACCGCACAAATCCGCCAGTTGCCGCCGGCTTTGGCCATGGCCGCATCGGTGTAAAACGCCTGATGGCCACGGAAAAATGCGCCCGGGCCCAAATGCACGATACCGATCTCCGGACTTTCGCCGTTTTTTAAATAAGCCGGTAACAAAGCGCCGGCATTCTTGAGGTTTAACCTATTCATAACTGATACGCCTGTTTTGCTAAGCGGTACGTCAGGTCGTAGGCCAGTTCATGGGCTTCGTCTTCGTTTAAGCGGTGTTCAGCCACCAGCTGGGCGAGGAAACGGCAGTCGATGCGCCGTGCCACATCATGCCGCGCCGGAATGGACAAAAAGGCACGGGTGTCATCGTTAAAACCACAAGTGTTGTAAAAACCAGCAGTTTCAGTCACCTGATGACGGAAGCGCAGCATGCCTTCCGGTGAGTCGTGGAACCACCAGGCCGGGCCTAATTTTAATGCCGGGTAATGGCCGGCCAGTGGCGCCAGCTCGCGGGCATATGTGGTTTCGTCCAGCGTAAACAGGATGATGTTGAGCCGAGCTTCGTTACCGTATTTTTGCAGCAGCGGTTTTAACGCCTGCACATATTCAGTCGGGCTGGGAATATCGGCGCCTTTGTCCGGCCCAAACCGCTCAAAAATCACCGCATTGTGGTTGCGGTGCGCGCCCGGGTGAATTTGCATCGTCATACCATCTTCGAGGCTCATGCCAGCCATTTCGGTTAACATCTGGCCGCGGAACAGCTCTGCGTCAGCTGCACTGGCGCCTTTCAGGCAACGGGCAAATAAGGCTTCAGCCTCGGCCAGCGGCAAATCTGCGGTATTAGCAGTCGGGTGACCGTGGTCTGTTGCTGTAGCGCCATGATCGCGGAAAAACGCCCGGCGAATTCTGAGCGCCTGCAGATAACCTTGCCAGTTGCTGGTATCTTCACCGGTGATCTCCCCCAGTTTCTGCACGTTCGCGGCAAAATCCGCACGGTCGGCGTCGACCACATCGTCAGGCCGGAACGTGGTGATCACGCGTTTTTCAAAACCAGTGCCTTTCAGTTTGGCGTGATGTTTTAAGTCGTTCAGCGCGCCTTCGGTGGTGGCGATCACTTCGATATTAAAGCGGTCTAACAGCGCGCGTGGTTTAAAGGCTTCGGTCGCAAGGGCGGCGTTGATATGGTCGTAATACAGATCCGCCGTCGCCGGGCTCAGACTTTCGCGCAGGCCAAACACGTCATGGAACACGGAATCCAGCCACATCCGCGACGGTGTGCCGCGAAACAGATGGTAGTGCGCCGCGAAAATGTGAAAGATTTTGCGGTAGTCAGTTTCCACCGCCACGCCGTCGCGCCGGCGAATGCCGAGTTGTTCCAGTGTGATGCCCTGGCTGTACAACATGCGGAATACATAGTGATCCGGCAGCAACAGCAGGCTGGTGGCATTGTCCCAGTTTTGGTTGTCGGCGAACCAACGCGGGTCAGTGTGACCGTGCGGGCTCACAATCGGCAAATCTTTAATCCGCGCATACAAGCGCCGGGCGATATCACGCTGCAGCGGATCGGCGGCAAACAGCCGGTCGGGGTGTAAGGCTAAAACTGTGTTCGATGCGGTATTGCTCTGTGCGCTCATCTTTGTTCTCTTCGCTGCTTGCCCGTTTACTCAAGGGCCAATTAATTTCTGCCGTTGCGGCCTTTAAAGTGCTGTTAAAGCGTCACGCCGTTTTTCCAGATGGCGATCTCTTTGTTCTGATAAATCTCATTGCGTGTCCGCTGCCCGGATGCCACAGCAACCAGATAACGGAAAAATTCTTTTGCAAACTCAGTGGGTTGTACACCGGGCCGCAACATGGCGCCGGCGTCATAGTCAATCCAGGTCGGTTTGCGCACCGACAAGGCCGTGTTGGAGCTGATTTTGACGGTCGGCACCGGAAAGCCGAGCGGTGTGCCGCGACCTGTGGTGAATAACAACAAGGTCGCACCAGCGGCGGTTAGAGCGGTAGACGAGACCGCATCATTGCCCGGGCCCTGTAACAAGGTCAGGCCCGGCACTTTGGCGCGCTCGCCATAGCCAATCACTTGCTCGACCACAGCGCTGCCGCCTTTTTGAATGGCGCCTAAGGATTTTTCCTCCAGTGTAGTGAGGCCACCGGCTTTGTTACCTGGACTGGGGTTTTCATACACCGGCTGGTTATTGGCGATGAAATACTGTTTAAATTCATTGACTAAACTGACAATGTCGCCAAACACTTCCTCGGTGCGCGCCCGTGCCATCAGTACTTGTTCAGCGCCAAACATTTCCGGCGTTTCGGTCAGAATCACTTTCGCGCCGGCACTGGCGGCAAGGTCAGCGATTTGGCCGACCAGCGGATTGGCCGTGAGGCCGGAAAAAC
Source organism: uncultured Chromatiaceae bacterium (assembly GCA_946482325.1). Next base: position 41,444 of record CAMLRA010000016.1, read on the forward strand.
CATCTGAGCCACCGCATTTCATGCCAAAGCTGAGTTTGCTGACCGGGCAAGGCTTACGCACATCACCGGCCATCAGCTGCAGCAATTCAATCGCGGCCTTCAGACCTTCTTCGTCTTCGTCGGTGACCTGCTGGGCGTTAAAAGCGCGAATACGCGCCGGGTCCAGATGCTCCAGGCCCATTAACAAAGTCGCCAGCTGATTGTTTTCACAGCCAAGGCCAATAATCAGCACAGCACCGGCATTAGGGTTTTGCGCCAAACCCGCCAGAACATTGCGGGTATGCGCCAAATCGTCGCCCAGCTGCGAACAACCAAACGGATGGGTATAAGCAAACACGCCGTCGATATTGGCAAGGCCGGCACTTTCGGCATACTGCTGGGCGGCTTTAGCGATGCGGCTCGCCGCCTGATTGACACAACCGACGGTATTTAAAATCCACAGCTCGTTGCGGGTACCGACGTCGCCGTTGGCGCGTGGATAACCCATAAATTCGGTCGGTAAATCCGCAGGATAGCTGCCGTTATCGGTCGTTAAACCGCTGTACTGATAAGCCAGCTCACCATCCAGTGCAGTTTTTAAGTTATGGCTATGGATATGCCCACCGGCCGGCACGTCCTGTGTCAGCACGCCGATGGCATAACCATATTTGACTACGCTGTCGCCGGCCTTTAAGGCCGTCAGCGCAAATTTGTGACCGGCCGGCACTTCAGCCGGCAAGCGAATGTCGCCACTGGCGGTGCTTAATACCAAACCAGCGTCGAGCTGCTGCAAGGCGACTGCGACATTGTCGCGCGCATGCACCTGCCACAGCAAAATATCCGGCGTTTGCAGCAGCGGCGCGCTGCAGCTTGCACTTGCGTTTGGGGTTGCTTCGATTGCCATTACATCAGCACCTGTGTGTTTGGTTGATCACTGCGGCTTTGCGGCGACCGGTTCATTCATTTAAATGCATATATTGTCTATCGGTAGCAAAGGCGCGGTAAAAAATCAGCGCTTCGCCTTTTAGCCCTGATAGCGCCACGGCTGACCATTGACCAGCACTTGCTGACAATCCAGCTGCCCAACTGCTTCCAGCACACCGACACTCTGACAGTTCACCCGTACGCTGGATAACTGCAGCGGGCCTATTTTCGCTTCTGGAAAGCCCCGTAGATCAAACAGCCTGTCGGCTTTGTCGACCTGTAAGTTGTGGACAACAATATTGCGCACAGTTGGCAAAAACGCGCCATCCCGGCCTTCTTCATAAAAATAGTTCACGACGATGGCGTCTTTGACTTCTCCAATGACGATGTCGCGAAGTGCCACAGTGTCAATCAGTCCGCCGCGCAGCGCGTTGGTTTTGATACGCAGGCCACGGTCGAGATTGGGGCTACTCATCAACAAACGCCGGGCAAAAATGTGATTAGCGCCGCCGGAGATTTCGCTGCCAATCACCACACCACCGTGACCGGCTTTCATGGTGCAATCCTGGATCAGTACTTGTTCGATTGGTCGGTTGATACGCCGGCCATCGGCGTTACGGCCAGATTTCAGCGCGATACAGTCGTCGCCGGTATCAAATAAACAATGTTCGATCAGCACGCGGCGGCAGGATTCCGGGTCACAGCCGTCGGAATTTGGCCCATGCGATATCACGTTCACCTGACGGATTAACACATCTTCCGACAACACCGGGTTCAGCACCCAAAACGGTGAATTCTGTAACCTCAGGCCTGCCACCAGCACTTTGTTGCACTGATACACCTGAAACAGCGGCGGGCGCAGGAAATTTTCCGGCAACACCCGTTCGGCAACCGGTTTGCCTTGCTCCACCCACTGCATTAATAAATTGCGGCCCACGTGCTGCACTTTGCTGTCATCGACCGGCCAGGGCGTGTGTTTCCACTGCCCTTTCCACGGCCACCATGCGCCATTACTGCCACCACCATCAATAGTGCCTTCACCGGTCAGGCCAATATTCTCCGCGCCAAAAGCATAAATCAGCGGCTGGTAACCCATCAGCTCCATGCCTTCCCAGCGGGTAAACACGAACGGCAGGTAAAGTTCTGTCGCCGGATGAAAGGCCAACAAGGCATCTTTTGCGACATGCAGCTCGACATTAGATTTCAGTGTTAAGGCGCCACAAGGCCAGACACCCGCCGGCACCAGCACCCGACCGCCACCGGCCTGATGGCAGGCGTCGATGGCACGCTGAAAAGCCGCTCTGTTATGACGTGCGGTATTGAGGTCGCCAGGCTGACCGGTATGGGCGGTGAAAGCGCTGACGTTAAACACCCGCGCAGGAAAACTGGTGCGGGCCAAATCACGTTCAATCGCATCAGCCTGATCCCATAACAAGTCCAGCGCTGAGCGCGGCGGATAGCTGAAAGCGGCCACGGGATCAGCTGCTGAGCTGCAACGCCAAAACGCCAATGGCAGCGCGGCAGCAAGGCCGGCTTTGAAAAATTGGCGTTTAGGCATGTTTGGCATCGGTGATCCCTGTGTTTCGCGACGGTGGCACAACAACCTGGTGTAAGGTTGATTTACAGCCTGAATTAAAAAGCAGCATAAGACAAGCTGCCACCGGTGGCAATAGCATGACAAAAAATTTTGCCACCGCAGGACAGAAATCAGACCAGCAGCTGGGTTTCCTCTGTGGCAGAACCCCCCCCCCTGCCGTTTAGCTGGCGCTGCTATTCGCTGTTTCGGCGGCGATTTGTGTCATCAGTTGCATCACCAGCACTAACAAAGGCTCTTGTTGCCGACGTGCCAGACAGCCAAATACCAGCTGCACTTGCTGCAGCACAGGCCCGATTAACCGCACCTCGCCTTTGGCGGCAGCTTCCCGAGCTGCGGGCGTATGCAGCAGGCCAATACCCACTCCGCTGCTAATCAGCGCCCGCACCAGATGCTCCTGATCGGCTTCAATCATTTTCGCCGGCCGGAATTGCTGCTGACGAAACAAGCTTTCCGCGGCGCGGCCACAACAGCTGACAGCCGGCGCACTGATCCACGGTAACAATGCGAGCCACTGCCAGTCCGGTTCAGGCTCCGCCCTGAAACCGGCCGGTAACAGCTGCGGTGACACCGCCAGCTGAATGCCAAAACTGTCCACCGGCACACTGTATAGTTGTTCCTGCTGTTCATATTCAGTGAAAAAACCGGCGTCGAGCCGGCCTTCGCGCAGCGCGGTGGCGATGTCAGCCGGGCTACCAAACTCTAAGCTGACATCCAGTTCCGGTGCCGTTTCGCTAAGCTGTGCCAGCAACTTGCCAAGCAACCCCGCACTGGCGCCACGATTTGAGCCCAGCCGTAGCCGGCCACTGAGGCCACCACGTAAGCGCCGTGCTTCGTCCAGCAAATCACGTTGTTGCGCCAGCAGCTGTTCGGCTTTACCGAGGATCACCACGCCATGCGGCGTCAGGCTCATGCCACGCACCGTGCGGTCAAACAACGCCAGACCTAACTCTTCTTCCAGCGCTTTAATTTGCGCACTGACCGCTGGCTGGCTTAAATACAGCTGTTCAGACGCTTTGGTCACAGCGCCACTTTTGGCGACTGTGACAAAAATCTTTAACTGATAGAGTTCCATGCAGAGTCCTCGGTAAACAAAATCAGACCGGCAATAAGGCCACAGACCAGACGTTATACAGCAACGCCGACAGGTACAAGCCAACACCAAACACCAGATGACTGCTAAGGCTTTTTACGCGAGCTTGCCAGGGCGACGGTGTTTTAGCCGCCGCAACACCTAAGCCAAAAGCCGGCTGCATCAGCAAAAATGGCATCAGCACTGTGACGGCACCCAGGATTAACGCCGGTGCCAGGGTTGGCGCGGCCAGCCATTGGCCGCCCTGCCACCACAGCAAAGGCACAGCGAACACAACGCCAATGGCATAATGCGCAGTCCAGCCGAGCGCACATTCACCACTTTGCACCGGTGCTTTGCCAACGCCTTGGTGGCGGAACTGGCCATGACGCATCAGCGCAAACCAGCGACCGACCAGACAAAAACTCAGCGATTTAATCCCAAAACCTTTATTCAGTAGCAGCGACCACAGGTCCAACAGTGCTGTCGCCCCGATACCCAGCACCAGCGCGGCGCCGGTCAGTTGCCATAAAGTTTCCATCATCATCTCCTGCCTCAGGCCTCTTTATCCACGACGGCATTGACCAGCATCCGCACCAGTGGCGTCACGGCCACGATCGTTGGAAAAGCGACGATAAAGGCCATGCCCCAGGCATGTAACCAGATGCCGGCCAGACCTTCGACCGGACCCAGATTCAGCAGTGTGATGACAAAGGACATAATGCCCGACATCAGCAGCGACATAAAAAACGAGAACACATAAGGGGTATGTTTGCGTGCGATCACTTGTTGCTCCCGGCGCCTGCAGCGGCACCTTTTTTCAGATTTCAGTTGGCTTGCTGCCGGTTTCTGCTGCAGTTGTCAGCGTAAAGACCGGCGATGTGCACAGTGTGCAGTGCCGGGCTGGCGCCGTCTAATTGTCATTTCAGATAGGGGTATCAGTTTTTCTGAGGGTATAACAAAAAGCCCCAATCTACAGTTGGGGCCTGAGCTGTTTATCGACTGAATGTCAGCGGGTTTTCTCCACTAACGCCTGATGCATCTCTTCCAGCGCTTTACCGCGGGTTTCAATACCTTTGCGTTGCAGGACCAGCGCCGCAACCAGCAAAGCCAGACCAATTGCCAGCGCTGAACCACCGATATGACCAAACCAGCCCAAGACACCAAAACCGGCGCCAAGAATGCCACCAAACTTTGAACTGGCGGCAACAAGGCCTGAGCCGGAGGCGCGTAAATGCACCGGATAAATTTCAGCAGCGTATGGGATCAACATCGCAATGACACCACTGGCACTGACCAGTAACAAAGCGATGGCCAACGACAGCCAGAACGGCTGATAAAACTGCAGCACATCAAACAGCACAAAAGAGCCCAACGACACTGCGGTTAACAACAGAAACAACCACAAAGTCTTGATACTGCTCCAGCTGTGATACAGCCAAATGACCAGTAATACCGCTGGGATCGCCATCAGCGCCGACTTGGCAATAATAGCGCTGGCTTCAGCAGCAAATCCCAGTTCGCCGAGGTTGACAGGCAGCCACAGCAGAAAACCAAAGTTGACCAGGCCCCAGGCCACACCAGAGAGCAACAACCCATTGCTGAGACCGGCATAAGGCGCCTGAAACAATTGACTGATGCCACCACGCGCTTGCGGTTGTTGTTCAATCACTACATCCTGCTCACCGTGGCCGGCGCTGCCAAAGCGCGCCAGCACAGCCCGCGCCTGGCCGGTCAGGCCCTGACTGGCCAGAAATCGCGGTGATTCCGGCATATAGCGGTTCAGCACTATCAGCAATAATCCGGTTGGTAAGCCGAGCAGCCACAACACCCGCCAGCTGAACATGGGCTCCAGCACGGCCGCAGAGCCTGCAGCGACCAGATAACCGCCGGCAGTGCCAATCCCGCCTAACGCGACCAATAACCAGCCGCGATGCGCTGCCGGGATAGTTTCCGCCATCAGGGTAAAAGTGATAGGCAGCAAGCCACCGGCTGACATCCCCATCAGGAAACACATGATCAGATTCCACTCAAAGGTGGGCATAGCGCCGCAAATAGCAGTACCGATAAACATCAGCGCCGACAACAAAATCGCGGCGCGCCGGCCAAATTTATCGGCGACAATACCCCAAATGACTGAACCTATGGTTGTGCCTGTTAAGGCAACCAGGGCCAGCGTCCCTGCAGTCTGGCTATTGATTTCATATTCTTTTTTGATCCCAGGCATGACAAAACCGAGTGTCGCCGGCTTCATTACATCGACAATCACTGCCGCCAGCAAAACCCAGACTAAAGTCCAGTGCTGACGGTTTAGCGGGATTTGATCAGCGATATGAAAATACAGCGGGCTTTGTTGTCCGCGCAGTGCATCAAGCCGCGGCATCAGCCCGTACATCGCCAGTAAAAGCCCCAGCGGGATCAAGGCCATACCGCCCAGCATCATATTGTCCATCGGCATGCCGACCATCTGATAGTCCATGTAGGATGCATGGATAAACATCGGCACATGCGCCAGCACGCCTGCGGTGATGGCAAGGCAGCCCAGCCAGAAGGCCAGCGGATGGTAAAATTGTAAGCCTGAACTCTGCGAAGACATCAACAGCCCCTTGTACACTTTTAATCAGCATACGGAGTTCAGAAAACCCGCACAAGTCAACGCTGGACCTATTTTCATCCCAAGTACAACTTAATATGGCGTGCCATCTTTGTGGCTGAATTGCCACTGTCCCGCGACGAAATCAGCACGCAGGTCATTATCCGGGTAAGTCACAGCATCGCCGGCGCTGCGATCACCGACTTCGAGATAACGCACCACAGCGTCACTGCGGTTTATCAGCTGATGACCATCGCCGTTGCCGGCGGCAAAACCGGCGCACATGCCGGGCCCGAGCAAAGTCTCACCTGCATTGGTGATAAGCGTTGGTGTGCCTTCGAGGATATAAATAAATTCGTCCTGCGTCTGGTGATGATGGCGCAGCGCTGACATAGCGCCGGGCACCAGTTCGGTCAGATTGACCCCAAAATTCTGCAGGCCAAACAAATCGCCCAGCACCCGTTTTTGCCGGCCCTGCATCATGGCGGCAAATGGCGCAGGATAAATTGATGGTTTTTGCCGGGGGGTGACCTCTTGTGCTGTCACTGCCAATGGGCCGACGGCAAAAGGTTTAGTTGATTCAGTCATCTGAGGTTCCTTTGAGTTAGGCAGGTGTGAGTCAGCAAGAATTACTCAGTGGCTACCGCCACTGCAGGCAAAGCTTAACTTCAGCGCAGAGATATTGCTGGAGCGCTGCTGCCCGGTACAGCCAGTGGGCAGGCAACAATGTGTTTCTCCAACAGTAGAAGCAGTACAATGAGCAAAAAGCAGCCCCTAACCGCGCCGCCCCGTTAATAAAAACACCGGATACTGGCCATGCGGTTTTTGCACTACACTGGCGTCAACCACCTGCACCTTAGTAAAACCAGCGGCTTGTGCTTTTGCGGCAATGTCGGCACGGTCAAAACCACAATGGAATACCCCGGTGTCTTCAGTGTGAAAACTGCCATCCTCCAGGTCTAAATCGGCCAGCGCGATAAAACCACCGGGTTTGAGCAGCCTTTGAAACTCACACAATAACGCCGGGATATCCGCAATATGATGCAAGGTCATCGAGGAGATAATGCCGTCAAACTGGCGGTGCAGCGGCGTTTGCAGCAGGTCCTGTTCCAGCACTTCCAGCTCGCAGCCGATGTCTGACGCTTTGGCGCGCAGCTGCGCATTCATTGACGGAGAGACATCCACGGCGGTGATTTTGCCGACCTGCGGCGCGATTTGTTGCAATAACAAACCGGTGCCGGAACCAAAGTCGAGTAGCTGCATGTCGCGCTGCAGCGTCACTTGCGTTTTGATGGCATGACCAATCGCCACCACATTGTCGACCCGCTGCGGGTTTTGTTCGTAGGACGCCGCTTTTAGGGCGAAAAAATCGTGGGACATCAAAAACTTCGCAAATCAGACGCGTTGCCGCAGCCATAACGACAACCCCAGCATCAGGCCAAACCCCAGCACCGGTGCAGCGCCGTAGCCTAACAGCGGCGCTGGGGTGGCGCCTGCGACGGAGCCGCCGTATAACACGGCATAATATACCGCCACTGCGGCGAGCCAGGGTTGGTCCAGCAGGCTTTGCCGGTACAGCACCAGCAATAACAGGATGGCGGCGCCAATGATTAAAGCGCCGCACCACCAGGCCACACTGAACGCCAGCGCAAACACACCTTCGACATAAGGCACACTTTGCAGGCCGTCTTGCTGCTGCAAAGCCCAATAACACAGAGCCAGCAAAGGTAAAAAACAACCCAGCGGCAACCAACCGGCGCTGACACCGGGCCGGCAGGCCTGCAAATACAACAAGGGGAACGCAATTGTCAGCGCTAATAACTGCGCAGCGTCAGGCTGTAATGCCAGAAATAAAGCACCAGCCAGTAAAATGCCACAGGCTGCGGCACGATTTGACGGTTGCTGGAACAACACTGCCACCAGCACCAGAATGGCAGGCAGCAACAACCCTCCGCTATACAGCTGCATAGAGCCTAATTGCAGCCAACGCAGCGGAGCTTCTGCAGCCAAGCCGGTAAACTCCGCCAGTAACGGCGCGCCGAGCAACAACACCAATAAACAAGCCAACGCCTGCAAAGTC
>CAMLRA010000017.1 GCA_946482325.1 uncultured Chromatiaceae bacterium
GCCGGCTGCATTTTTGAACACGGTACGACCACCGCTACTGATGTCGACCACCAGTTCATTGCTGCTGGTCAAATAAAATACATCAAACTGGACCTGGCTGCGTCGGCCGCTATTATCCTGCTTCAGCCATTTTAAACCGCTGTCCCACTGCCGGTTTTGGGCGGCTTCTAACTGCAGGTTCAGACCACTGCCGTTGCGTTGATACGCCATTTCAGTCAGGGTCGGGCTTTCAAAACCACGACCTGAACTGGCATAACAGGACAATTCATCGGTCAGTGCATAGGAAACGCCAAGCGCATGGGCACGGCCTTGTTGGTTTTTTTCACCACTATCGTCCGGATTGCCCGGCACTATAAAATAGTCGTGGCTGGAAAACTTTAGAAAAGCCAGCCGACCACCGGCGAACAGTGACATCGCGGGTGTCAGGGCATAACTCAGCCGCAGTGTGGCATCCTGACTACGGCTGTCACTGCGATCATCGCGGCGTAACGCGCCGCTCTGACCAAACTGATTGACATACCCCAGCCGTTCGTCACGGCTTTGTTCATGACTCAGCCCCCATTGCAATGCCAGTTGTTGCGATTGATGCTGCTGCTGCCATTGCAAGCCGGCCATTTGCCTATTTAGCTGTACAATGCCACCGCTGCTACTGATGGCTTCACCGCTTTGAGTTAAAAACTGATTGATTTGGCGTGAAGTCAGGTAGCTGCTGAACTGCCAGTCGCTGCTTTGCAAGCTGATGCCTGCCTGTTGTTGCCGGGTACTTTTGTGACTGTCAAAACGACTCGCGAATGCTGAGGTTTGCTCAGGGTTTGTTTGCCATTCTGTCAGCGTTAAAGCGCCGGGGTCATCGAGCCTGGGATCGCGGCTCCAGTCCAACCGGGCATGAAGCCGGATATCATCGCCAAGCTGCCACTGCTGTTTCCAGAGTGCCGCCTGCCGTTCAGCGCGATTGTGTGGGCGGGTACCCTGAAAGTCGCTTTGTTGCACCATGAAAGTGCCGAAGTCGCTGTCAGCACGCAGCAGCTGCTGGCGCATGGTACTGCTGTGTTGTTCTTTAAGCTGCAGCAGACCCGGTTCAGCCTGTATGCTGTCAAATGCCACCACGCCGCCGGCGGCATTGCCATACAAAGCGGCAAAAGGGCCTTTGAGTACAGACACCGCAGCGAGATCGGCTGTGAATAACGCGCTGGGTTGGGTTTGCCCATCCGGTGTGGTGAGCGGAATGCCATCCAGCGTCATGCGCAGGCCTCTGACGCCGAAGCTGCTGCGACTGCCAAAGCCACGCAGACTCAGCCTGCTGTCTTGCGCCAGATTTGAACGTACATCGACCTGCAGACCGGCGATACCTTGCAATAAAGCCAGTGCGTCGGTTTGTAGTGTCGGATTTAGCGGCAGCACATTAAGCGCGGCCGGGCTTTGTAGCCAGCGCACCGGCAGAGGACTGGTACGCACCGCTATCCGTTCAATCGGATCCACCGGGGTTGTATAGGGTAGATCTGTGCTGGCAGGCCAGGTCGCACTGCCCAGCAACGTCATACTGCTAACGGGTAACCACAACAGCATTGGATCAGCCGGCTGGGGTCAGGCGTAACACGGCACCTTTGTCTTCGTCGGTCAGTAAATAGACTGCACCGTCCGGCGCAACTTCAACATCGCGGACCCGGGCACCAATGCGGATGCGCTCTTCATGACTGATTTTGTCGTCTTTAATTTCAAGCCGCACCAGTTGGCCGAATTTCAGTGAACCGACCAACAGATTATTTTGCCATTTGCTGAACATGGCGCCGCGATAAAACAACATGCCACTCGGGGCAATCGACGGCACCCAATAATGTAGCGGTTGTTCAAGGCCGGCTTTGCTGGTGGTGCCAATTACGCCACCGCCGTATTCTTCGCCGTAGGTAATAAGCGGCCAGCCGTAGTTCTTGCCGGCTTGGGTGATATTGATTTCATCCCCGCCTTGCGGGCCGTGTTCGTGGGTCCAGAGCCGGCCTTTCTCATCTAATGTGGCGCCCTGAATATTGCGATGGCCGTAGGACCAAATCAGCGGTTGCGCTTTGCTCTGAGCCGCCAGTACGTTACCCGGCGCAGCGGCACCATCTGGTGTGATATGTGCGACTTTGCCAACTAGTGTTGATAAATCCTGCACCAGCTCACGCTGATTGCCGCGATCGCCCATCGTCACAAACAGGCTGCCATCAGCCTGCTGCACCAGCCGGCCACCGAAATGGTATTTGCTATCAACTTTTGGTGTTTGACTGAAAATAACTTTGACGTTTTTCAGGGCCTGACCATCGAGCGTGGCGCGGGCGACAGCGGTGCTGTTGGTGTTATTGGCGCCAGGTTCGGCGTAGCTTAAATAAATAGTCTGATTGCTGGCGAAATCTTTGTCGGTCAGCACATCGAGCAGGCCACCCTGGCCGGCCACCATAATTGCAGGCAGGCCTGTGATCGGTGCGCTGAGCTGGCCGCTTTTGTCGATATAACGCAGCCGACCGTCACGTTCTGTCACCAGTAAACGGCCATCCGGCAGCACACTGATGCCCCAGGGATGGGCTAAATCTGTGGCGACCGTATCTATCCGCAAGTTGCCCTGCTGGCTGGCGATAAACGCCGGTTCGGCGGCAACAGTGCTACTCACAATGGCAAGCGTCAGCATAGAAATACGCATTCAGATCTCCTTAAACTTTCAGGCCTTCAGCCAGCATCGCGCGTTGTACTGCAGGCCGCGCCTGCACCCGTTGCTGAAACTGTTGTAACTGCGCGTAGGGCGATAAATCCACCTGTACCATCCGCGCCCAGCCCAGTACCGTAAACAAATAGGCATCCGCGACGGTAAAATAATCGCCGAGCAGAAAGTTTTGTGCGCCCAAAAGTGCTTCAGCCTGGCTAAGGCGGTGCGACAGTCGCAAACGAGCGGCTTCTTTAGTGACATCCGCAGCGGTTGGATCAAATAACGGCGAGAAGTTTTTGTGTAATTCAGTGGCGATAAAATTCAACAGGGACTGCAGGCGATACCGGCCAAAGCTGCCGTTGGCCGGTGCCAGATTAGTGGCTGGTGCCTGATCGGCAATGTATTGCAATAGAGCCGGGCCTTCGGTCAGCAATTCGCCGTTTTTCACCTGTAACGCCGGTACATAACCCTGTGGGCAAATCTGCCGGTAATCACTACCATCGGGTAGCGTTTTGCTGCGCAGATCGACCCGGATAATTTCATGTTTAAGCCCGGCTTCTTCCAACGCAATGTGCGAAGCCAGCGAGCAGGCGGCAGGGGCGAAATATAACTTCATAACACGGCTCCTGAACCGGTGGCGGGCCACCGGGATATGAATGTAACCACGCTTACAGCGCTTTTAGCACCACCTCATGATGGTTGCTGGTTTTGAAGGTATCAAATACCTGGCTGACCACACCATCCTGTTCAATCAGAAAACTGATGCGGTGAATGCCATCATAAATTTTACCCATAAACTTCTTTTCACCCCAGACACCAAAAGCCTCAGCCAGCTGGTGCTCAGGGTCGGACAACAGCATAAAATTCAGTTGGTCACGTTCGACGAACTTCGCCAGACTTTTCACCGGGTCCGTACTGACGCCCACTGCTACAACGTTCTTTGCCAACAGTTCAGTCTTGATATCGCGCAGCCCACAAGCCTGCACGGTACAACCCGGCGTCATGGCCTTCGGATAGAAATATAAAAGCACACGGTGATTGGCCAGCAGGCTTTTTAAGTTGGTCTGCTCACCAGACTGATTGAGTAAAGAAAACTCTGGCGCGCGCTGACCGGCTGTTAAAGTTTGCATAAACACTCCTGAGTGTGAGGCGCTTAGCTTTGCAGTTCAAAGCGGCCCTGCAGTTGCATCTGATTAAATTTAGCCTGCAACAAGCGTTTGATTTTGTCGCTGTCGAGGCCTTGCGGTAACTGCACTGTCATCACGGTATGAGTTTGTGGTGGTTGGGCCGGGTCTGGTTGCAGCGTTTCAGATTTTAAAGCGCCAATATAGACCTGATGTTCTGCCAGTAAACTGGAGATAGCGCCCACTGTGCCAACGCGATCAATACCTGTGTATTCGACAATATAAGGTGCCGACAGGGTCGGCAGTGTGCAGGCGCTGGTACGTTTGGACATCGTCAGCAGATCAAGCTCAAACGCAGAACTTGGCAGCAGATATTCGATTTTGCTGATCGACGCTGCGTCCCCGGACAGCAGCATAATAAAGGTAAATTCGTTACCAAAAATGGCCATTCGGCTGTCGACGATGTTGCAGTTGCAGTCAGTGACCAGCCGGGCCAGCTGACTGACGATCCCCGTGCGGTCTGTACCTATGGCTGTAACGACCAGTTGTTGCGGCATGAGCGTGCATAAATCCGAATTCAAGAAGGTCCGGAGTGTAACATAATCCTTTGAAATTTCATCAGGAACGGAACGTGCGCTTGTGTTAAGACCCAGCCGTCATTAATATGAGCAGCCTGATTTTTATGGAGCTGCAGTTAAAATGTTCAGTGGTAGTCACGTTGCCCTTATCACCCCTATGTTTGAAGACGGACAGGTGGATTACCCAAGCCTCAAGCGACTGCTCGATTATCAATTAGATAATGGCACTGATGGCCTGATTATCATGGGCACCACAGGCGAAGCTGCCACTATTGATTTCGCTGAACAATTAATTGTGCTGCAATTTGTGATAGACCAGGTGCAGGGGCGTTGCCAGATTATCGCCGGCAACGGATCGAACAGCACTGCAGAAGCGGTCGAAAAAACTAAAGCGCTGGATAAAATGGCGATTGATGGTTTTCTGACTGTTACGCCTTATTACAACAAACCGACCCAAAAAGGCATGCTGGCGCATTTCAGCGCTGTGGCTGCAGCGACCGACAAACCGGTGTTGCTCTACAACGTGCCGGGCCGTACCGGTGTTGATTTATTACCGGCGACAGTGGCAGAACTGGCCAAAATTAGCAATATCACCGGCATTAAAGAAGCCACCGGCAGCCTCGCGCGTTTGCGCGACATTCAGGCGCTGGTCGGGCCGGATTTTGCGCTGCTGAGCGGCGATGATGCCAGTGCCTGCGATTTCTTACTGCAGGGCGGACATGGTGTGATTTCAGTCACCACCAATGTGGCACCAAAAGCAATGGCACTGATGATTAGGGCCGCCCGCGCCGGTGACAGTGCCACAGCAAAAAATGTCGACAGCACTTTGCAACCGCTGCACCGTGACCTGTTTATTGAAAGTAACCCGATCCCGGCCAAATGGGCGCTGTTGCGTCTGGGGCTGATTACGTCGGATTTTGCCCGTTTACCATTGACGCAGTTGGAACCAATTCACCAACCTGTAATCGAACAAGCGCTGCACGCAGCGCAGCTGTAACCAACTTTTTGACAATTTCTTGAGTAGGAGTGCTTAGGTGCATTATTGGATCCCTGGCGCAGTAGCAGCCACTTTGTTGTTATCTGGCTGTTCGTTGTGGCCTGCCGCAGAAAAAACCGCTGTGAATGAGCAGCGTATCGCCGATTTAAAAATCCCGGCCGGTTTAATAGCGCCTAAAAAACCAGGTCAATACGATTTACCAGCCAAAGTAGCAGCGGGGGTTGCTCCAGAGCAAATGGACCTGCGGGCGCCGATGCAGGTATTAGCGGTGGCCACCAATGCGCGGGTGGAAGAAGAAGAAAAAGAAGCCCGGGTCTGGTTTGAGCGTTCAGAGTTTACCGGCGACCTGATGCCTTACTTACAGAACAATATCAACAGCTATTTCAGCAAAAACAGCATCGAAGCCAACCAGCCAAAGCAACTGGAATGGCAAACCGGCTGGGTCAGCGAATATCAGGAAACTGGCTGGTGGTTATGGAAAGGGCAGGAATTAACCCAACAGAGCAAGTTCAGTGTGCAGTTAGAGCCGCGCAGCCATGGCCGCACTATCGCGGTTCAGGTCAAACTGCTGGAACATAAATATACAGATGAGACGCAAAAGCTGACACCCATCAGTCAGCGCCGCGAAGAAGTGCATTTTTTAAACCGTATCATTGATCACATTGCCACTGTTGAGTTGGCGGCTATTCGTGAGGCCAAAGCCAAGCTACCTGATGTCTTGCTGACGCGCGCTGTCAACGACAAACAGGAACCGGTGATGCTGACCACTCAGCCGATCGATGTAGCCTGGTCGCAGCTTGAATTGTTGCTGGAAAAAGTCGGGCTGGAAGTAACAGATCTCAACCAATCGGACTATGTCTATTACGTCAAGTATGTCAAAGCCGAACAAGGCTTCTGGGACAGCATTTGGGGCGATGAAGACTTACCTGAGTTGCCGCTGACTGCCGGTGAGTATCAATTATCACTGAGTAAAACCGATAAAGGCACGGCGATTAAGATTAAAGATAAAGACGGCAAAGTGTTGGATCAAACCACCTTAGACGCCGTGTACGAAGTTTTTGCTGCAGCGATCCGCCAGGGCAAACTGGAACTCTGATCTGAGGGTCCGGCGACAAATAAAAGCGCGAAGTCTCTGACTTTGCGCTTTGTTTTTTGGCAAAACCGCAGTTTTTTGCGGCACAATATGTGTTGTTTGTTCCAGCTGGTCGCCGTTGTTAATATGCAACTGACCAGCGCCAGGCTGTGAGTTGCACACAGGTCTGAATCAGCGGAGTTTTTATCATGCCAATCCCTACTATGTCTGGTCGTATTAAGCGTTTGCTCCATGCTGCTTTGCTGGTAGCTGCGGCGCTGAACACACACGTAAAGGCGGCGGAGCTGACCGATTTATATCAGGCGAAAGTCGCGGCAGGGCAAAGTCAGTCGCAGTGGCAAAAGCTTGCGCTGCAAGAAGTGTTGGTCAAACTCACCGGTGGCGAAGCGATACTCAGTCAGGCCGGCATTGCGGATGCGCTGAAAAACAGTGGTCAGTTTGTCGTGCAGTTTCAACAGGTACAACAAGACGGACAGGCACAATTATTGGTCACGCTGGACGGCCAGAAAATTACCCGTCTGTTGCAAAGTCTGCAAGTCCCGGTGTGGGGGCCACGCCGGCCGGATGTGTTGTTATGGCTGACCGAGCGGCCGGTCGAGACGCCGCAGTTTGTGTTAAGTCCTGAACATCCACTACGCAAAGCCTTGCTGCAACAAGCCAGCCGATTTGGCCTCAGCCTACAATTTCCGCTTTATGATGAAACCGACAGTGCGCTGGTGAATGAAACGGCCAGCTGGGGCGGCGACTGGGCCTTGCTGCAACAGGCGTCCGGCCGCTATCAGGCTACAGAAGTCTATAACCTGTTGTTTGATCAGCTGACTGACGCCAGTGGTTTGGTGCAGTTCCGACTAACCTGGCAGCAGCTGGTCGACGGCGCCGTCCAAAGTAAAGAGCTACTCAATGCCGATGCCATAGCGCTGGCGCAGCAGTTCTGTGCTGAACTGGCCGCGGCACAGGCTTCACGTTATGCCGTGCGCATCAGCTCAGAAGGCCAGAGTGCTGGACACAGCCTGCAACTGACCTTTGACGGGGTCAGCAGCCTGAGCGACTTGGTGGCGCTGCGGCAATTATTCAGCGGCATGCTGACGGTGCGTGAGCATCAGCTGTCGCAGTATCAGGCCGGCCAGGCCGTGTTGCAGCTGCAGCTTGCAGCCAGTGCAGATGAATTTTACCGCGCCTTAAGTTTGGTAAAGGAGCTGACGCCGCAATCAGAGGCTGGTGCGCCTGCAGCTGCCAACTCTGAAACTGTAATGTCTGATGCAGGCACTGGCGTACCGGCTACAGAAATGTCTGCAGCGGAAAATCCGCTGACGTCGCCAGAGCAAAACGCAGGCGAACTGACCGATGCCGAAGCGGCGATGGAAGCGGCTTTGGCGGGCGGACAACCTGAACCGGCTGCGGTTGCTGCAGAAACTGCCTTGCCTGTGTCAGTGGGACCGAGCTCTGCCGGCGCGGCGCTGGTGATCAGTAGCCGTTATTTGTTTCGCCGCCAATAATGCAAACGCCGATGCAGCCAACGCAGTTTACGCTGGCAGTGACCCTGCCAGATGATGAAACCCTGCATAGTTTTTATGGTGCTGACAGCAGTCCGGCTGTCGCCTACATCCGCCAATACCTGCAACCTGAAGGGGTGAATAGCGGCAAGCCGCAGCCTCCGGTGTTTGTGTTTGGCGCTTCCGGCAGCGGAAAATCGCATCTGCTTTATGCCGCCTGTGTACAGGCGCAGGAGCTCGGTCTCACCAGTCAGTTGCTGGCGCTCGATGAATTTGCCCAGTACAGCCCACGGATGCTGGATAATCTGGAGCAGCTGGATTTAGTTTGTCTGGATAATATCGGCGCAGTCGCCGGTGATTCACACTGGCAGGTCGCGTTGTTTGATTTGTACAACCGGTTGGCCGAACATGGCAAAAAACTAATTATCGTCGCCGACGACCAGCCGACAGCGCTGGGCTTTACCTTGCCGGATTTGGTTTCTCGGCTGCAGGCCTGTACCGTGTTTCAGCTGCGGTTACTCAGCGATGACGATAAACAAAAACTGCTGCAGCAAAAAGCCCGGGTGCGCGGCTTAGATTTGCCCGATGAAGTCGCGCGTTATTTGCTAAACCGCCAGCAAAGGGATATCCGTGCGTTGGTTGATACCCTTGATTTACTCGACAAAGCCTCGATGGTGCATCAGCGCCGGCTGACCATTCCTTTCGTTAAAGACGTTTTAGCTGCGACGTTCCCTGCCACAGAGCTTTGATTTGCTGGTTTTTCCGGCAATTTGCTAAAATTTTCCTCGCTTCATCGCGCCCAAAAGCCGCGAAATTGTTGTAAAATCACCGGTTTTAGCAAACTGGCTGGTCTGAGGAAAATCATGAACCTATCTGCCATCTTAGATAGCGCATTACAGGCGGTTGCCAACGCCGCGGATGTGAATGCGCTCGAAGACGTCCGCGTTGAGTATTTCGGCAAAAAAGGCAGCATCACCGAGCTGTTAAAATCCTTAGGCGCGATGGACGCAGAAGCCCGCAAAGTGGCGGGTGCACAAATCAATGAACTGAAACAACAAGTGCAAGACGCGTTAAACGCCCGCCGTGACGGCATGCAAGCAGCGGTGCTGGCGCAAAAACTGGCGTCTGAGCAAATCGACGTGACACTGCCGGGCCGCAGTATTGAGCAGGGCGGTTTACACCCGGTCACGCGCACTATCCGCCGCATTGAAACCTTTTTTGGCGAGCTGGGCTTTGAAGTCAAACACGGCCCGGAAATCGAAGATGATTTCCATAATTTTGATGCGCTGAATATTCCTGAGCATCACCCGGCCCGGGCTGATCACGACACATTCTATTTTAATCCGAAGCTGATGCTGCGCACGCAGACTTCAGGCGTGCAGATCCGCACCATGGAAACTGAACAGCCGCCGCTGCGGATCATCTCGCCAGGGCGCGTTTATCGTAACGACTACGACATGACGCACACGCCAATGTTCCACCAGGTCGAAGGCCTGATGGTCGACAAAAATGTCAGCTTCACCGAGCTTAAAGGCATTCTGCACGACTTCCTGAACAACTATTTTGAAGAAGATTTACAGATCCGCTTCCGGCCATCATTTTTCCCGTTTACTGAGCCTTCGGCTGAAGTGGACGTGATGGGCAAAAACGGTAAATGGCTGGAAGTATTAGGCTGCGGCATGGTGCATCCAAACGTGCTGCGCTCGGTCGGTATTGACCCGGAAGTATACAGCGGTTTTGCCTTTGGCATGGGCGTGGAGCGTCTGACCATGCTGCGTTATGGCGTCACCGATTTGCGTTCATTCTTTGAGAATGACCTGCGTTTCTTAAAACAATTTAAATAAGCCGGAGCAAAACAATGAAATTCAGTGAATCCTGGTTACGGGAATGGGTCAATCCGGCGTTATCGACGCAGGAACTGGCCGAACAGATTTCAATGGCCGGTCTTGAAGTCGACGGTATTGATGCCATTGCAGGTAGTTTCAGCGGCGTGGTGGTAGGCCATGTGGTTGAATGTGGCCGCCATCCGGAAGCGGACAAATTACAGGTGACCAAGGTAGACATCGGCAGCGGTGAGCTGCTCGACATCGTCTGTGGTGCCGCCAACTGCCGCCAGGGCTTAAAAGTTGCGGTCGCAACAGTCGGCGCTGTGCTGCCGGGCGATTTTAAAATCAAAGCGGCCAAGTTACGCGGCCAGCCGTCTAATGGCATGTTGTGTTCATTGTCCGAGCTTGGCATGGCGGAAAGTTCAGAAGGTATTATTGAACTGCCGGCGGACGCGCCACTGGGTAAAAACATCCGCGAATATCTGCAATTAGACGACAATGCCATCGAAGTCGACCTGACTCCAAACCGGGCGGACTGCCTGGGTATGTTGGGCCTGGCCCGTGAAGTCGGTGTACTGAATAAGCGGGACGTCACGAAACCGGCTATTGATGCGGTCACGCCAACAATTGATGAAATACGCACTATCACGCTGCAGGCACCAAAAAGTTGCCCACGTTATTTGGGCCGGGTGATCCGCAACATCAACGTCGGCGCGTCAACGCCACTGTGGATGGTGGAAAAATTACGTCGCAGCGGTATTCGTTCAATCGATCCGGTGGTGGATGTCACCAACTACGTGCTGGTGGAACTGGGTCATCCGATGCATGCTTTTGATTTAGCCAAAATCGACGGCGGCATTGTGGTGCGTCTGGCCAAACCGGAAGAAAAACTGGTGCTGCTGGATGAAAGCGAAGTGACGCTGAATCCACAAACTTTAGTCATTGCTGATGAGCAAAAAGCCTTAGCCATGGCCGGCATTTTTGGTGGCTTGCACAGCGGTGTCACTAAAGACAGCCGCGATATTTTCCTCGAAAGTGCGTTTTTCGCGCCAACAGAGATGGCTGGCCGCGCCCGCCAATATGGCTTGCACACCGACGCTTCACATCGGTATGAACGCGGTGTTGACCCTGAATTGCAACGCACGGCGATGGAGCGAGCGACTGCGCTGTTGCTGGATATCGTCGGTGGCGAAGCCGGCCCTGTGGTTGAGGCCAAATCTGATGAGCATCTGCCAAAAGCTGCTCAAATCACGCTGACCCGGCAGAAATTGGACCGTATTCTCGGTATCCATATCGATACCGCGACTGTCACTGAGATTTTCTCGCGTTTAGGTTTTGCCGTAACCGAGCAAGCGGACAGCTGGCAGGTGACAGTGCCGACCTACCGCTTTGATATTTCGATTAGTGAAGATCTGATAGAAGAAGTCGCACGGGTCTACGGCTATAACAGTATTCCAAATGTTGCGCCTGTGGCTTCACTGGCGATGCGTGACCACCGCGAAGCGGATATTTCGGTCCATAGCTTACGCGATTTACTGGTCGACCGCGGTTATCAGGAAGCCATCACTTACTCTTTTGTTGACCCAAAAGTGCAGCAAGTGTTGTTTCCGGGTGTCGAAGCTTTAGTACTGCCAAACCCGATTTCTTCCGACATGTCAGCGATGCGTCTGAACCTGTGGCCAGGCTTACTGCAGGCTGTGCAGTACAACCAAAACCGCCAGCAAAATCGTATCCGGTTGTTTGAATACGGCCTGAAGTTCATCCCGGATGCTTCAGCCGAAGGCGGTGTGCGTCAGGTGCCGGTGATCGGTGGCCTTATTGTTGGCTCTTATGGTAACGAGCACTGGACTATTGCTGAGCGCGCGGTAGATTTCTACGATGTGAAAGGCGATGTGGAAGCGCTGCTGAGCAAAACCTCAGCTGCTGATGAATTCAGTTTTGCTAAAGGCGAACACAGTGCCTTGCACCCGGGCCAGACGGCTGCGCTGCTGCGCAACGGTCAGCAAGTGGGGTTGTTGGGGGCATTACATCCGGAAGCGGAACGTAAGCTCGGCATTAAAGGCAAAGCTTTCCTGTTTGAACTGGAGCTCGCAGCTTTTGGCGACAAGCATATTGTTTCTGCACAGGAAATCTCAAAATACCCGGCAAACCGTCGCGATTTGGCAATTGTAGTGAAATCTGATGTGCGTTTTTCAGATATCCTTGCTACTATAAGAAAAGTTGGCGGAAATCAACTAGTTGACCTAAAGTTGTTTGACGTGTACACAGGTCAGGGCGTGTCAGACGGCATGAAGTCGCTGGCAATCGCTTTGACCCTGCAGGACAAGACGCGGACCCTGGAAGATAAAGACATCCAACAAGTGGTGACTTCCGTGGTGCAGGCCCTTGGAGATGAGTTCAACGCAACGTTGAGGGATTGAGAATGGCGCTTACCAAAGCCGATTTAGCAGAACGTTTATTTACTAAGTTTGGCATCAGCAAACGCGACGCCAAAATGATAGTAGAGGCCTTTTTTGAAGAGATCCGTCTCGCCCTTGAAACCGGCGATCAGGTCAAGCTGTCAGGCTTTGGTAACTTTGACCTGCGGGTGAAAAATCAGCGGCCGGGGCGTAACCCGAAAACTGGTGAAGACATTCCAATTTCTGCCCGCTGTGTCGTGACCTTCCGTCCGGGGCAAAAATTAAAAAGCCGGGTGGAAGTCGGCACTGCCAAAAAATAACGGTAGAAACTGCATCCAGAAAAGCGCAATGGCTATGCCAGTGCGCTTTTTTTTTGCCGGAAAACTGGCAGACAAGCCAATGAATTGCATAAATATTTCTTAATTTACTGATCCAACGACCTGGTAGGATTGTAATGAGCCCATCATCTGAATTGCTCCATGTAACTATGAAACTAAAAATTGGCATCAGTGCCTGTGTACTCGGCCAGAAAGTTCGCTTTGACGGCGGGCACAAACAATCCGAATTTTGTACCGCAACTTTATTACCTTTCGCTGATTTTGTTCCATTTTGCCCGGAGCAGGCGCTCGGTATGGGCGTGCCGCGTCCGGCGATCCGGCTGATGAAAAACGCTTTAGATCAGATCCGGCTGGTGAATAACAGAGACGCCAGCATCGATCATACCGATGCAATGCAGGTGTTGTGCGCAGAACGTTTACCACAAATGGCTGATTTTTGTGGTTATATCGTCTGTGCGAAATCACCGAGCTGTGGTATGGAGCGCGTGCGTTTAGTTGATGAAAAAGGTGCGCAGCTTGGCAAAGTCGCAGTCGGACTTTTTACCCGCGAACTGATGCAACGGTACCCCTGGTTGCCGGTCGAAGAAGATGGCCGTTTACTGGACGCTGGCATCCGCGAAAGTTTTGTCACGCGGATTTATGCACTGTCGCACTGGCAGCAGCTGATGGCGGACGGTTTTAGCATAGGTAAACTGGTGAAATACCACAGCCAGTATAAGTTTGTGTTGTTGGCGCATCATCCGGTGGCTTATCGTGAGCTCGGCCGGTTGGTCGCACAGGGCAAACTTTTTGCACCAGATGAACTGGCAAACCGCTATTTAGTCGCAATGCAGCAAGCGCTGGCGCAGCCAACGACGCGGAAAAATCACGCCAATGTGCTGATGCATTTGCAGGGCTTTTTCAAAAAAGTACTTTCCAGTGAGGCTAAAGCCGAACTCCTGCAGCTGATACATCAATATCGGCTCGGGCATATCCCGCTGCTCGCGCCACTGACTTTATTAAAACATCATCTGCGGCTGCATCCGGACGATTATGTCGCTTGCCAGCGTTATCTACAGCCGTTCCCGACTGAACTCGGAGTGCGCGTATGAGTGCTTTCCAGCTGGTTTGGCTACGCAACGACCTGCGTCATTATGATAACGCTGCCCTTACTGCTGCCGCACAAACCGGGTTGCCGGTGGTGGCTGTTTTTGTTGCCACGCCGCAGAGCTGGCAGCAACACGACATGGCACCGATCAAACAGGATTTGATCCGCCGCCGCGTACTGGCGCTCAAAAATGAACTGGCCACACTTGGTATCCCACTGCTTGCAATTGAAGCAAAACGTTACAGCGACTGTGCCGCTATTTTGCAAAAACTTGCGCAACAAGGCGCGGCAGGGCTTTATGCTCAAACGGAATACGAGCTGCGCGAACAGCACCGTGACCAAACGGTCACCAGGGTGATGCATGCCATTGGTGTGCCCTGTTTCTGGTTTGACAGCCAATGTGTGATGCCGCCGGGGTCAGTGCGTAGTAAAACCGGCGACATTTATAAAATTTTTACCCCATTTAAGAAAACCTGGCTGGCACAGCTGCAACACAAAGGTGTGCAAGTGCAGGGGAAGCCTCAGGTACAAAGCAGTATTCAACCGGATGTGAGTGGCTTGCCCCCGATGCTTCCGGGCGATAACAGCTCAGCAGCCTGGCCGGTTGCTGAACAGCAGGTGCTGGAATTACTGCGCAGTTTTTGTCGTGAACGGGTGCAGGACTATCAGCAGGCACGTGATTTCCCGGCAATTGATGGCACTTCAACCTTGTCCCCGTATTTTGCCATTGGTGTGGTGTCGGCGCAGCAGGCGGTGGCGCGGTTGCAGGCGGAAGCTAACGAACAGATGTGGCAGGACAGCAGCGGAGCTGCAGTTTGGCTGTCCGAACTCATCTGGCGGGAATTCTATAAACACATATTGGTGGCCTATCCGCAGCTGATTAAGCACCGGGCTTTTCAAGCGGATACTGAAGCCATTATCTGGGGGAATAACGAGGCATGGTTTGCCGCCTGGTGTGAAGGCCGTACCGGTTATCCGATAGTCGACGCTGCGATGCGCCAGCTGAATCAAACCGGCTGGATGCACAACCGGCTGCGCATGATCACGGCCAGTTTTCTGGTGAAAGACTTACAGATCGACTGGCGGTGGGGTGAACGTTATTTTATGTCAAAGCTGATTGACGGTGAATTTGCCGCCAATAACGGTGGCTGGCAGTGGGCTGCATCCACAGGAACAGACGCCGCGCCTTATTTCCGTATTTTTAATCCGGTGACACAGAGCGAAAAATTCGATCCTAAAGGCATTTTCCTGCAAAAGTATCTGCCGGAACTCAAGGGGCTTAGCAGTAAACAGCTGCATTGGCCGCACCCCTTACCGATGTCAGTGCAGTATTTCCGGCCAGTGGTTGATCATGCTAAGGCCCGGCTGCGTACCTTGGCTATGTTCAAAGCTGCGCGCGGTGAATCAGCAGATAGTTTGCCTGATGAACCGGGCCAGCTGGCATTTGACACTTCGGACGGACTTTAAGCAATGCAGACGGAATCATCTACTGTGACGGAGCCTCAGCCAGAAGCCTACAAACGGCTGGCGCTATTTGTTGAATTTTATAACCAATTGAATTTTAGCAACCTTGAGACGTTAAAGCAGTTGTATGCTGACAACATCGAGTTTATCGATCCGGTGCATCACATCTGCGGACTTGCCGCGCTGGAACAATATTTTGCTCACGCATATCAGAATCTGCAGCACTGCGAGTTTGAAATGGGTGCACACGGCGTTGGTCCGCATTGGGGCTTTGTCAGCTGGCAAATGCGGTTTCGTCATCCGGCTATTGGTGCCGGTGAGTTGGTCGTCGTCGATGGCAGCACTGAACTCACTTATGACGATGCAGGTAAAATTGTGCGGCATCGTGATTATTACGATCTGACGCAAATGGTTTACCGGCATTTACCAGTAATAGGCTGGCTGACCGGGAAGGTTCGCAGCCGGATGGCACAAGCTTGATCTCAGGCAATTTTCAGCGATTTTATTTCAAGGAACATCTACATGCGTATTGCAGTGATTGGCGGTGGCATCGCCGGCATGATGAGCTGGTATTTATTAAGGCAGCAACATCAGGTCACTTTATTTGAGGCTGGTCACTATCTCGGCGGCCATACCGCCACAGTGGATGTCAGCGTCAATGGTCGTCAATATGCCATCGACACCGGCTTTATAGTGTTTAACAACTGGACCTATCCACTGTTTAGTCGTTTTATCGCTGAGCTTGGCGTACCGTTTCAACATACGACCATGAGTTTTGCGGTGACAGACAGAGCTGCCGACTTTGAATACAACGGCAATAATCTTTGGAGCCTGTTTGCACAAAAGCGAAATTTGCTGCGGCCCTCGTTCTGGCGCATGCTGCGTGACATTGTGCGTTTTAACAAAATCGCCAAGCAGGCGGTGGCTGATAACAGTGCAGATTTAGATTTGCCCATCGACGCCTTTTTGCAAAAACATCAGCTCGGTAACGACATGCGCGACAAATATTTGTTACCAATGGGAGCAGCGATTTGGTCCGCCGGACTCACCGCGATGCCGGATTTTCCGCTGCGGTTTTTCCTGCAATTTTGCAATAACCACGGTTTGCTGAATATCAACGACAGACCGCAGTGGGCCGTGATTCAAGGTGGCTCGCGAGAATACGTCAAAGCCATGCTGGCTCAATGCGGCAGCGACGGCATCCGGCTGAACAGTCCCGTCGCTCAGGTCCGGCGCTTTGACGAGTCGGTCGAAATTGCGCTGGCCGATGGTAGCACTGAACATTTTGATCAGGTGGTATTTGCCTGTCACAGCGATCAGGCGCTCAAGATGCTGGCCGATGCTACATCAGCCGAACAACAGGTGCTCGGCGGTATTGCCTATCAGGACAATGATGTAGTGTTGCATACCGACATCCGGCTGTTGCCCAAACGCAGGGCCGCCTGGGCCGCCTGGAATTATCTGTTAGGTGCCGACGCCGCCAAGCGCGCCACGCTCAGTTACAACATGAATATGCTGCAAGGCATCAGCAGTGACACCACATTTGTTGTCAGCCTCAACGCCAGCGACCGCATTGCGCCGGACCAGGTCTTGCGCCGGTTCACTTATGCCCATCCGGTCTACAACCAAAGCACGATGCGCTCGCAAGTACGACGCAGCGAGATAAACGGGCAGAATCGTAGTTATTTCTGCGGTGCGTACTGGTATAACGGCTTTCACGAGGATGGGGTGCGTAGTGCTGTGGATGTTGCGGCCATGCTTGGAGTGAAGTTTTAATGGCAGCCCATGCCATTTATCGCGGCCGGGTGGGGCATCAGCGCCTCAAACCGAAACCGCATGGGCTGCATTATGATATTCAGTACTTCTGGCTCGACTTATCTGCGCTTGCAGAGCTGCCGGCGCAAATCCAGCACGAAGGTTTTGGCGCTTTTTCTATTCGCCGCCGTGATTATTTTAAAGGTTGCGCCGCCGTGGCCGGTATTGCCGATTTGGCTGAAGCGGCACGGCTACGCGCTGCCCAGCTGGGGGCAGATGTCAGCGGCATTGATCAGGTGTTTTTATTGTCGCCGCTCGCGAACTGGGGGGTCTATTTCAGCCCGCTCACACAGTATTATTTGTATCGACAGGGAAAACCTTGTTATCTGCTGGCAGAAGTCAGCAATACGCCTTGGAATGAACGGTATCACTATCTGGTGCCGCTGGCTGCGGAAGGTGTGACGGAATTCAGCCATGCGAAAAATTTTCATGTCTCTCCGTTTAATCCGTTGGATATGCAGTATCACTGGCGCATAGAAGCACCCGCAACACAATTTAATCTGCTGTTGCAAAACAGCCGGCAAGGCGAAAGAGTGTTTTCGGCCTGGTTTCGCCTGCAGCGTGAAGCATTAGATGCACATAGCATCCGCCAGATGTTGATCCGCCAGCCATGGCAAAACGTACAGGTTGTGACACGCATTTATTGGCAGGCGCTGCAGTTGTTGATCAAAGGCCTGCCGTTTTATTCTCATCAAAAGCCAAAGGATCAATCGGTATGACATTAGCACTCAGTCAATCAGGTGATTATTTACAGCCAGGACTGTTGGACCGCATCTGTCGTCGTCTGGTACAGGGATACCTCGCCGGCCTGCAGCAGGGATGTATCGAGCTGGTTGATCATAAAGACGAGCTGATCCTCGGCGATGCGCATGCCGATCTGCGTGTTCGGTTGGAAGTGCGTGATCCGCGTTTTTATCAAAAGCTGGTGCTCGAAGGCTCGGTCGGTGCCGGCGAAGCTTATATGGATGGCTGGTGGCACACCGACCAGTTGACCGTATTAGTCCGCATTTTTGCCCGTAACATGGCATTGCTGGATTCTTTGGAAAGCGCCTGGGCGCGATTAAGCAAACCAGCGCTGAAGTTACTGGACTGGAAAAACCGCAACACTCTTGGCCAGTCACGCAAAAACATCGCCGCGCATTATGATTTGGGCAACCCGCTTTACCGCTTGTTTCTGGACGACAGCATGATGTACTCCAGTGCTGTGTATCCAGCGATGGACAGCACCCTGGAGCAGGCGCAGCAGCATAAGCTGCATCTACTTTGCGAAAAATTGCAGCTCAAACCCGGTGATCATTTGCTGGAAATAGGCACCGGCTGGGGCAGTCTGGCCATTTATGCGGCGAGCCATTATGGCTGTAAAGTCACCACTACAACGATTTCGCGTGAGCAATATGATTATGCGGCCGAGCGCATCGCTGCTGCGGGCCTTAGTGAACAAATTACCTTGTTATTTGAAGACTATCGGTTGCTGAGCGGTCAATTCGACAAACTGGTTTCAGTTGAAATGATTGAAGCGGTTGGTAAAGAGTACCTGGATAGTTATTTTGCCAAATGTAGCAGTCTGCTGAAGCCAGATGGCCTGATGGTGTTGCAAGCCATTACCATCGCTGATCAACGCTTTGAGCACTACAGCAAAGAAGTTGATTTTATTCAGAAATTTATTTTTCCCGGTGGTTTTTTACCGTCGATCACAAAAATGGCCAGTGCGGTTTGCAATCACACAGATCTGGTGATCCGTCAGCTCAATGATATCGGCCTGGATTATGCCCGGACTCTGTCTGACTGGTATCAGCGCTTCGAACAACAGAAGGAACAGGTATTAGCGCTTGGTTATGACCAGCGATTTGTCCGGATGTGGCAATTCTATCTGTGTTACTGCGAAGGAGGATTTCTGGAACGGGCGACCAGTACTGTCCATCTGGTGTTGGCGAAACCAGGGTTTAAAGACGCCGTCTGACAATTTACTAAAAATCTGACATTGTGTTATAACTTTCAAAAAGTTATCGGAAGTCAGGTGACATGGAACCGCAGCTTGATCAGCACGGCAACACACAGAGCATAGCGATTTCGGCAAGTGAACTTGCCGAGATCTGCCAACTTCGGCAGGAAGTAAAGTCACTGCGGGCGTTAAATCGGCTTGCCTTAGAGCTGCATACGGTCACAACCGACACTGCGGTGTACCAGCGGGTAGTACAGCAAGTCAGCGAAGCGCTGGAATTCTCCGATTGTAGTCTGTTTATTCCTTCCGACTCAGATCCACAAACGCTACACCGCGTTGCTGCTTGCGGGCTCCGTGCCTGCGACAAAGCAGTGCCAGATTTTAACCTAAGTAACAGCCCGGGCCTGGTTGCGACTGCCGCACGCCTGCAGCAAACGATTTACGTGGCGGATACGGCAACAGATCCGCGTTATCTGCCAGGTCAGCAACCATACGGTAGCGAGTTAGTGGTGCCAGTGATGTCCGATGGCCGGTTGCTTGCAGTGCTGGATTGTGAGCATCCATCCCCGCATTTTTTTGCCAATAATCGACAACTGCTGGAACAAGTCGGCGAAGTACTGGCGAGAAAGCTCGAGCAACTCCAGGGTGTGGCGAATATTCAGCACTCAGTGGCTCAGTTGGAATATGCCGGCAGACTGCAGAAAGTGTTGTTTAATATCGCATCCTTACAATACGACGGCGATGCACCGATGCAGTTTTATCAGCAATTGCACGACAATGTGAACTCACTGATTTACGCCGAGAATTTTTTTATTGCGCTGTATGACAGCGATACCGAAGTGCTGCATTTCCCTTATTTTGCTGACTCGCATGAGCACATCAGCCCGGACCAGTTTTATCCAAAGGAAATTCTTAACCACAGTCTGACCGGTTATGTGTTTCGCACTGACAAACCGTTGTTGGCAGATAAAGCCATGCTGGCGCAGCTGGATCGCGAAGATGTGGTCAAAGCCTATGGTGAGCAACCAGAATACTGGCTGGGGGTGCCGTTTAAGTCGGAAGACCGTGTGCAGGGCGTGGTGGTGGTGCAAAGTTACGATGCAGAGCGTTTTTATCAACAAACCGATCTGGATTTATTGTTGTTTGTCAGCCAACACATTTGCAGTGCGCTGGAGCGGGTTTTTGTGCAGCAGCGTCTTCTGCATCAGGCTTTGCACGATGCGCTGACCAACTTACCGAACCGAGTGTTGTTTTTGGACAGGGTGCGGCAAGGCTTTAAACGCCGCCGGCGTTATCCGAGTCATGTGGTTGCCGTGGCTTATCTCGATTTAGACCGCTTCAAAATGGTGAACGACACCCTGGGGCATCAAATCGGTGATGAGCTTCTGGTGGCTGTTTCACAATTATTACGCCGTTGCCTGCGGCAGAACGACACGCTGGCGCGGCTTGGCGGTGACGAATTCGCCATCTTACTGGATGACGTACATACGGAAGCTGATGTGGCGGAAGTGATGCAACGGATCAGCCATCAGCTGAATCAGCCAATTTTACTCAAGCAACACAAATTGCAGACATCTGCCAGTATTGGTGTCGCCTTGGCCGATCCTCACACCGTATTGGATGATACTGACGAGTTGATTCGCCGCGCGGATATCGCTATGTATCAGGCCAAGCAGGATGGTCGTGGCGTCTTTCGGTTTTTTTCCGACGAAATGGACCAACGTGCGGTGCAGCATTATCAGTTGGAAATGGAGATCCAGACCGCGCTCAGTGCACAGCAGTTTGAGTTGCACTATCAGCCGGTGGTGAATTTGGATAATGACGATACCGTTGGTTTTGAAGCCCTCATTCGGTGGCAGCACCCGGTACGCGGTTTTATTCCGCCCAATGATTTTATCCCACTGGCTGAGGAACTGGGATTGCTGGGCGATATTGATCTTTACGTGGTGCGTCACGCTGTCAGTCAAATTAATTTGTGGTGGCAGAATTACGCCACGCCGTTTTATATCAGTGTGAATATTTCCGGTCGTAGTTTTTCGCAGGCTGACTTTGCTGATGCCGTGCTGCAACAGCTGGCTGATGCGCAAGTGCCGGCTCGTTATCTGGCTATTGAAATTACCGAGCGCGCGCTGATTGATAAAATTGATCAGGCAAAAACCACCATAGCACAGCTCAGAGCTGCAGGGATCCGGGTGTTTCTGGATGACTTTGGCACTGGTTATTCCAGCTTAAGTTACCTGCACGAATTTCAGCTGGATGTGCTGAAAATCGACCGCAGTTTTATCGCCGGGATCCGGCCGCGCATTCAGGAAAATGCAGTGGTCAATACTATCATCACCTTAGCGAAGACTCTGAAATTACAGGTGATTGCCGAAGGCATCGAAAACAGTCTGCAGCGAAAAATTTTGTCTGAACTGGGCTGTGAATCGGGTCAGGGTTATTGGTTTGCTGCAGCTTTACCACCGCGTCAGGCGGTGGAGTGGCTGAGATAGGCCGGGCTTTTTGGCCCGGTGGATTGGCCCGATGTCAGTCACCGGGCGTTGTCGCTACTTTTTCAGCTCGATTTTGCTGTCGCTGATACTGATTTTGCCTTCTTTAAACAAAGCGCCAATAGCTTGTTTATAGACTTTTTTGCTGACACCAAACAGCGCGTAAATTGCTTCCGGAGAGCTTTTATCGGACAGCATTAATACACCGTCGTTAGCTTCGAGTTTTTGCAGGATCTGGCCGGTTAAATCCAGCGTTTTGCCATAACCCGGTTTGTCCAGCAGCAGGTCAATTTTGCCGTCGCTACGTAGTTTATTGACATAAGCTTTGCACTGATAACCGCGGCGCAACTGTTTAAACACCTGATCTTTATATAAAAGCCCCCAGTGCTCGTTATTCACCACCACCTTAAAACCTAAATCGGTTGGTTCAGCAACCACTATTGAGACTTCGTCACCGGCTTTGAGCTGTGGTGTGGTTTTGCCAATAAACTTATCCAGTTTGCTGGAAGCCACGATGCGGTTACTTTTATCGACAAAACAGTAGACCAGGTAGCTATAGTCCTGCTGCATCGGTACCGCCTGTTCAGCAAAAGGCACCAGCAGGTCTTTTTTCAGGCCCCAGTTTAAAAAGGCGCCGACTTTGGTGACAGCGACGACGCGCATTTGCGCTACTTCGCCGACTTTAATCAGTGGCCGTTCGGTCGTTGCGATCAGTTGATCTTCTGAATCCAGATATAAAAATACGTCGATGCTGCTGCCGATATCGGCCGTTGCCGGGACATAGCGTTTTGGTAACAGGATATCGCCCCATTCTTTACCATCGAGATAGACGCCAAAGTCCACCCGTCTTTTCATCACCAGCCGATTGGTTTTTCCAAGAAACATTATGACTCCAGTTGAAACAGGGGAGGATTGCTCTGCTGCAGCAGGCGCGGATTCAGCACAACAGAGTGGTTTGAATCAGCAAACCACAGCTGGCCTTCCTGAATGGTACATTGTAGCTGCATGGTGCGTTGGCACAACTCTGCAAGCGCCTGTGATTCGTCAGCATCAATTGCAACGACGGTCAGATTGGATAATTCGCGGGCGGTTTTTTGCGCGTCTTTCCACCATTTATCCACCACAGTGCCGCCATAAGCCAGCACCATACCTTGTTGCGCGCGGTGCGCAGCGCGGCGTAGAAGCTTGTCTTCCGGCAAACCCAGCTCAATCCAGAGTTCAATATTACCGCCGTAATCGTGTTGCCACAGATCCGGTTCAGCATCTTCAGAAATGCCTTTACCGAAGATCAAGCGTTCATGTGCACACAGAGTAAAAGCCACCAAGCGCAGCATCATGCGTTCAATTGTTTCAGAGGGATGTTGTGCCAGCGTCAGACTGTGGGTCTGATAATAGTGCCGGGTCATATCGGCGATGGCCAGTTCGGCTTTATAAATGGTGGCTTTAAGCGCCATGGAAGATACCAGAGAAAAAACGGGGCGCCAGTGTAACGGTTTTTGCCGGTGATTGCGACTGTCGCTCAGCAGTGCTGTCGTGCGTTCAGGCCAGTAACTGACCGGCTTGCTGGCGATGTTGCAGGCGCTGCCAGATTTTTTCATGAATGATGTAACCGACGGTATTCACCGCGGGCTCTACCATGGCTACCAGGCCGCCAACCAGCAAATCACCGGTAAGCAGGTAAGCCACAGTAAAGGCAATACTAAAGTGCATGGTGGTAAAACTTAAGGTTTTTAACATGATGGCTTCCTGAGTTCTGTTGCTGTTACGCATAGGGATAGCTTAGAGAAGTTTTTTCATCAGTTAAAACAAATAAAAATGGGAAGGGTGTTCGGTAAAAAAGATTAAAAGCGACGTCGTTTAACGCGCCGTCGCAGGGATAATTAACCGGTTCAGCGCATCGGTCAGCAGTGGTAAGTCAGGTTTCTGTTCCAAAGGGACAAATGTACCGGCAGACCAGACACTGTATTGACCGTCGGCCTGAACCAGCAGCATTTTATCTTTGCGAAAGGCGTAGATTTCATTGCCAATCACGTTAAGACGGGCATTTTGACTGGAAGCCAACCAGTTTTCACCGACCCAGGTTTGCTGGTTGTAACAGCCGGCATAGCCTAATAAAGTCGGCATTAAATCCAGATGCTGACTGACCTGGTTGTAGCGTTGCTGCCGCAGTTCTGGCCAGTGGAAAAAGATTTTTGCCGGGCCCAGTGCAAACCGCTCACCTTTACCTGCCAATTCAATCACCAGCAGTTGTTGCTCTGCTGACCTTTGTTTGAGCTCAGCCGTCAGCAGACTGGCGTCCTGGCGCAGATGAATACGCACGGCCGCAGTTGCCGGCTTCTGTGTTACCAGCCAGGGGAGCTGTTGTTGCCAGTGGTTGTCGGCATCAAACTGCACATACCCGGCCGGTATCTGTTTAAACCAGTCCGGTGCTTGTGTCGGTGGGATTTGTGCCAGCTGCGCGTGCAACAAATTGGTCAGCGCCAGCTGTGGGTCGCGCGGTGCCAGATGTTGTGGCAGTGTTTTGAAATTCTGTAGCTGCAACAACTGAAGCTGTTCAGCGCTGAGCTCTGCGACCAGCCAGATATCCAGTGGTGCAGCTTGCGGCGCTGCAGAGCAAGATAGTTGTACCTGTTGTGGTATTGTTGTTGCCTGTTGCAACCAGCTTTGTTGCTGCGTATCAGTGCTGCGGGTGCTGATGATTTGATAACGGTTCAGCACTGTACGCGCTGTCGCCGGGTAACTCAGCGGCAGCGTGTTGTCCTGACGGGTGATGCTGCTGATTTCAGTTGCATCAGCCCAGATATGCAGCAGATGGCTGCAGACAAAACAACCCAGCAACAGCAGCAAAGCCGGCGCGCCGATCCCAGACCTTTTCAGCCGTTCAATTTTTTTCCAGCAAAAATTGCTGCACAGCAGTTCGATCGCCAGCAGCAATAACCCGACCGACAGCGTGATCAGGATAAAATTGCGTAAGTTGGTGACAACCTGCTGGCGTAATAAATCGACAGTTTGCTCCCACGAGGCGCTGCCGGCGTGATAACCAAGACTATGGTAAACATAAGCATCAAAAATCAGTGCAACCAGGCCACAACTGGCCAGCAAAGCGGCGACGCCGCGCACATGGCGCTGCGACGGAAAAATCAGGCTGACCGGAAAAATGGTCACAATAAAAAACAATAAACAAATAAAAGCGGTATGACCCAGCCAGTTCAGCACCAGATAAATCCAGCCAACAGAATCAGCGGGCAGCGGGTCGGCGAGAAAAAAACTTAAGGTGACAGGTAAGGCCAATAAAACATTAAAAAAAGTAAACCAATGGCCCCAGCGCAGCAGCCGGTTTACTTTATTGACTAGCGACAGGTCTTGCTCGAGGACCATAAATCAGTGCGACTTCGCCGAAATGGAATCGACCAGTACCTGGGCGAACGATTTGGCCACATCTTGTTGCTGCGCCGCCGGCACATGGGTTTGGATGATATGGCTGATGGTATTGCCAAGGCACATCAGGCTCAGTTCGGTATTGGCGTCCTGCTTACGCAACGTGTCGAGCAGCAGGTTCATGATAGTTTCAATCTGGGCGGTACTGTACTTGGATTGGATCGGCATGAATTACTCTAAAATGAAGGCTGTAAAACAGGTAGAATGGTAACAGAATTCGGTTAAACAGGAAAATTTATGTCTGTTGATGTCCACGCGCTGGCAATTAATTTCATCGAAGCCAACGAGTCTGCGCAATTAACCGCGCATTTCCGTCAAGACCTGCTGAGTATCACACCGCATGTAGCGCTGTTATTGGAGCAGTTGCATCTGGCCTACAACGGCAAACCGGCCAAAGGTTATGCCAGTTTCAGCAGCGACAAAGCCGAGCAAATGCTGGAGCCGATGGGGCAGTGGCAACATGGCGAAAAATCTTTTTTAAGTCTGGCTGAGCACGCAACAGCGGCACTGGTAGTTGAGCTCACCAAACACCAAATCCCGGAAACAGGTTATCTGATGTTGTGCCACTACCGTTATCTGGCCAATGAATATCTGTTTGTCGCTTTGCTGGGCAGTAAAGAACATTTTAGCCTGACCTCCGATTTGCAGCTGGCTAGCAGTAAACATCTGGACATCGCCCGGATGCAGCTGGCGGCGAGGATTGATTTAACGGAGTTGGCCAGTGCGCCGGAGCAGGGCAAATATATCTCTTTCATTCGTGGCCGTGCCGGTCGCAAAGTAGCAGATTTTTTCCTCGACTTTTTAGGTGCTGCCGAAGGGGTGGACCCTAAAGCCAGCAGCAAAGTGGTGCTGGCTTCTGTCGAAGAGTATTTAAGTGCATCGGATTACGACGCCGGTGAAAAAAACGACGTGCGTAAGCAGGTATATCAGTACTGTGAAGAGCGGGCAAAACAAGGCCAGGACGTGCGGCTGGATGAATTATCCGCCACCGTCGACAGTTCGGATGACAATGCGTTTATCCGATACTGTCAGGAGCAAGATATTGCCGTGGCCGAAGAATTTCCGGTTGATGTCAAGGAGCTGAAAACGCTGGTGAAATTCTCCGGCGCTGGCGCCGGTCTCAGCCTCAGTTTTGAGCAAAAATTGCTCGGTGAGCGGGTGCAGTATGATGCAGAGCGGGATGTGCTGATTATTAAAGGCACACCGCCGAATCTGCGTGATCAGCTCCAGAAGTTTATCCGCGGTTATTCCAGTTTCGACAAAAAAGGCGAATAAGTTGGTATCAGGCAGCGCTTAATCAGCGCTGCCATCGCTGTCACCGGACGCCTGTGTTGAGGTGTGTGCCGGCGCGTCAGGGACAGTTTTGCCAGCTGGCGTGTCGGCCTGATTTTTTTCGCTGGCTGTAACGACCATCGGACTGGTTTGTACTGCCGCAGCCGTTTGTGCTGGCTGCACCGGGCGGTTCACTGTGGTTTTGCGCTTGAGCTGTTGTTTGCTGTTGCGTTTGAGCAGCCATAAATTGCCGATCAACAGGGCCACCACCAGCACCACCATCAGCCATAAATCAGACATGTTCTTCTCCATCGATATTACAAATATAACGTTGATACAGCGCTGGTAGCATGGCGCAAATCGTCTCCCGCGCCGCTAAATTGCTGTGCAAAATGGCATCTTCAAGCACCGGCAGACTCAGTTGTTGCAGATACCGGCCGGCGAGTGGCTGATAACTTAAATGCCAGGGTTCGGCCGCCACACCACCGCGGAAGCTGCGATAAGGGCGGAAAAAACCAAAGCGACCGGCATGCTGGCTTAACCATTGCGATAGATAGCCGAAAGGACCCTCTGGCGTGTATTCTGCCGGGGTCAACTGTAACACATAGTCGGCCGGCACTGCTGCCTGGTCCCACACATCCAGATCTGTGCCCCAGTGATGACGACTGGCGCCCGGCAATGCTGAATACAGCAACACGGCGTGGATCTGCTCAGACAGCGCCAGCTCGTGCATAGCGACTAATTGGCCTGCACTATCTAACACCGGCCGCTGGCCACTGAGTTTGGCCTGCACTATTGCCTGCTGACGAGTAAAATCCCGCCAGCCGGATGCAATACGCAGCATGATCCCTTCCGCCGCTGCAGCCTGTTGCATCGCCAGATAAGCCGCGGCAACCACCGGCTGTAGCAGCCGTCCCGGTTCGACTTCCTGCAAAGGCGGGGCGTCGATACCGCAGAGCTGACGGGCAGTCAGCTCTGCATTGGTTAAACCTGCGCTTAAGTCAGCAGGTGCCACAGCATGGCCTCGTACATGTCGGTCAGCAGCTCCAAATCGGCGACCCGCACATGTTCATTGATTTTATGGATAGTGCCATTACAGGGGCCAAGTTCCACGACCTGAGCGCCGGTGGGGGCAATAAAACGGCCGTCTGAGGTGCCGCCGGTGGTTTCCAGCGAGGTTTCAAAGCCTTGTACCTGGCGCACAGCTTTCACCGCAGCTTCGACTAACGGCCCACGGTCAGTCAGAAACGGCAGGCCGTTCAGCACCCATTCAATGTCGTATTGCAGCTTGTGCTGGTCCAATAGCGCCAACACCCGCTGTTGCAGCTGTTCAGCCGTCACTTCAGTGCTGTAACGGAAGTTAAAGGTTAAACTGAGTTCACCCGGCACGACGTTGGTGGCACCGGTACCGGCATGAATATTGGAGATCTGAAAACTGGTGGCCGGGAAAAAGGCGTTACCATGGTCCCAGACTTCAGTGCTGAGTGCCGCAAGCGCAGGCGCCGCTTTGTGAATAGGATTGTCGACGAGATGCGGGTAGGCTACATGGCCCTGCACACCTTTAATTTTCAGATAACCGGTCAGACTGCCACGACGGCCATTTTTAATCACATCGCCGACTTGCTGTGTGCTGGACGGTTCACCGACCAAGCACCAGCTGATTTTTTCCTGCCGGGCTTCCAGTGTTTCGATGACTCTTTTGGTGCCATTAATAAATGGGCCTTCTTCATCACTGGTGATTAAAAACGCAATATTACCGGTAAGCGTAGGATTTTTCGCTAAAAATCGCTCAGTCGCGACAATCATCGCCGCCAAACTACCTTTCATATCCGCAGTACCGCGGCCATATAACAAACCGTCACGAATTTCAGGTTCAAACGGTGGGCTCAGCCATTGTTCCAGTGGGCCAGTCGGTACCACATCAGTATGGCCGGCGAAACAAAACAGCGGTTTCCCCTGACCACGCCGAGCCCATAAATTCAGCGTATCCTCAAAAAACATCGATTCGATATCAAAGCCGAGCGCGGCAAGGCGTTCCGCCATTAATTGCTGACAACCTTCATCCAAAGGTGTTACGGACGGGCGGCGGATCAGTTCTTCGGTCAGTGCGAGAACAGCAGATTTTTCAGACATCACAGATTTTTCAGACATGAAAGGGCTCAGAGACAAAATTGCTGATAAAGGCCGGCGTCAAAGCCAAGCAGGAATTGTTCGCCGCGTTGTAATAACGGGCGTTTGATCACGGCCGGATGCTGTTGCATAAGCTTTAAAGCGGATTCGGCATCGACAATATTTTTTTCGCTGTCTGGCAAAGCGCGCCAGGTCGTACCGCGCTGATTAATGAGCTTTTCATAACCAAGGACTGAGATCGCCTGGCGCAGCACGTCAACCGGCACACCGTCGACCCGATAATCATGAAACTTCACCGTAACCGGCATTTGCTCCAGCAAACTGCGGGCTTTTTTCATCGTGTCACAATTTTTAATGCCGTAAATCACACAACATGTCACGCAAACTTACTCCTGTCAGGATGAGGTTTAGCTGGCTACCGCCGGGGTGAATTCCAGCCAGAACAAAGGGTCAACTCCGGCCGCGACATAACCGCTTTTGCTATGTATTCGCTGAATTTTTGGATGGTCAGACAAAGTCAGGATGCAAAACAACGGCTGGCACCATGGGGTTAAGCGTGCCGCATCAAGCTGTAACAAGGGCTGGCCGGCACTGACCTTTGAGCGCGTGGCCACCAGCCAGTGAAACCCCAAAGTGTGCTGTGCGGTTTGCGGCGGAAAACTAATTTCCAGTTTCAGCCCATTAGGATGATGCAACAGAATGCGGTGGCCGCCCCGGTCGGCACAGGTGACGATGCCGCCAAAAGGCGCGACCAGCTGGTGGCCCTGCAGCTGAACCTGGACTGCATCCGGGATTAATCCGGACTGATATACCGGCCCAGCCAGTTTGTCTGGTGCACTGACTAAACCGCTGACCGGGCTGCGGATCTCGGTGCCGCGGCCTGGAGGTTGGTCATTATGCAGCGTCAGTTTACTGAATGCCGAAGTCATGTCTGCGGGGTCCTGGATAGTCGCTTACGCTGATAGTAACAAACTCCACGTCTGCACTGCAGCGCTTCTGTGAAAAAAGCGCTGAAAAAAAATGGTTGGCAGAAAAATGGTGAAAATGCAGGGTAGAGGGTTTTTAATGGTACAAACTGGTGTTTTTATTAGTTATGTTTGGGATGAAAACGCTGCGATCCGTTTGTTTTATATCTTTAGGTTGTCCACAGATTCTGTGGATAACTTTGTGGGTTGTTCTGTGTATTTATTATATCTACATGAAAATATTGAATTAATTCAAATGGCACAAAATTTGTTACCTTGTGACAGTTCGATGAATCCTATTAAAGCTCTGAAAATCCAAGTTTGCTGAGCTTGGCAGCATATATGCAGCATTTTCTTTTAGCTAAATGTCACTGCTGGCGACCCTCAGTTTTTTTTGCCGGTTCGAGCTCCGTGTGCGGGTACTTTATGCTAGTGTTGCCTTAGATAGCTTGTTCGGAGTGCAGTCATGCGTACAGATGTTGGCCATACCCTGCAGTTGGGCGTTGTCTATAGTCAGACTTGGCCAAAGTTGCAGGAACTCAATCTGATGTTTCCGGAAAACCGGGTGATCCGCCTGACGCAGCTGTTAAAAATCTGGATGCCACCTTTGGCTGTGCTGTCGGTCTGTGTGCAGTTGCAGTACTTCGGCAGTAGTTATTTGTGGTCGGCATTAGCCTGTGGTTTGTTTATGTTGGCACTGCCGCTGCAGGGATATTTTTGGTTAGGGGTGCGCTCGCAAAGCCAGTTGCCACCGGCTGTCAGCCACTGGTATCAGGATATTCGGGCCCAAATGCAGCAAGCAGGGGTGCAAGTGCCACAAACAGCGGCGGGTAAACCTTGTTATGGCGACCTCGCTAATGTGCTTCAGTCGGCTCTGCGGCAACTGGATAAAGCATTTTTTCACCATTGGTTTTGAAACTATGTAAGGTTCAAAAACATCAGATTTGACGGTATGCCGCAACCCAATGAGGTTTGTACACCAGCAATAATGTCAGTGCCATGCCGTTCAACAGAGCTTCTGGCATTGCCAACAGGGGCATCACCAGCAAAAACTCACTGATCTGACTGTTCTCTCCTGCTCCCAACACTCCAAAAAAGCCGAGCGCGAGCAGTGCAACAAAAGTCAAAGCGCTCATTAAACTGTTGAGAAATCCGCTGACAAAAATCGCCACAAACAAATGTTGTGGCAATTTATGAGTGACCAGCAAATAACAGCCATAACTTTGCAGGGCGACCAGCGTCAGGACAGTCCAGTGCAACAAGATAGTGCTGTAATCAGTGACGGCTTGGCCAAGTAATACAGCAACCAGCTGTGGCAGCAACAGGGCCAGCGGGATCAG
The DNA here is from genome assembly GCA_946482325.1 of uncultured Chromatiaceae bacterium. The sequence continues at coordinate 30,468 of CAMLRA010000017.1, forward strand.
CAGAACTGTCAGCCGCAACCCTAATAGCAACGCAACAGTAGTGATGCCGAGAAAATGCACCGCTGGCAAATCCGGTAATTGGGCTTTGAGTTGCCACAGCACACTAAGTGCCAAAGCGGCACCAAGAAACAGCGCCTGCAGTAATGGCTGGCGCAACAGGTGCAAGACTTTGCGGTCGAGCACCAGGTAATACACTGCTATTAACAGCGCGCAAAACCACCACATGGTGTCAGGCCAGTTTAAATTCCGACCAGACCGGCGCGTGATCTGAAGGCCGTTCCATCGCCCGGATGTCGTAATCCACATCACTGTCTGCACATAATGCTGCCAGTGGCGCTGTTGCCATCACCACATCAATGCGCAGGCCACGATTGTCATCAAAACCTTTTGAGCGATAATCAAACCAGCTGTAGCGCTCAGTTCGTTCCGGATAAAGCTGTCGGAAAGTGTCAATCAGTCCCCAGTCTTTAATGGTTTGCAGCATGTCACGCTCTTCCGGCAAAAATGAACATTTGCCATCCTTTAACCAGCGTTTACGGTTTGGCTCGCCAATACCGATGTCGAGGTCGAGTGGGGAGATATTGATGTCACCAATCACGGCGATATAGTCGTCTGGCGTATGATGCTGCTGTAAATAGTTCAGCAGGTCGGCGTAAAAGCGTTGTTTCGCCGGGAACTTGACAGGGTGGTCGCGGCTTTCCCCTTGCGGAAAATATCCATTTAATAAGGTGAATTTTTTGCCGTTGGCCAGCGTCCACTGGCCGATTAACATGCGGCGCTGTGCATCCTCAGCATCTCCCGGAAACCCATATAACATTTGGTCAGCCGGCTCTTTGCTTAAAATCGCCACACCGTAGTGGCCTTTTTGACCGAAATGATAAGTGTGGTAACCCAGCGGCTTCACTTCGTCATGTGGAAACTCATCATCGTGGACTTTAATTTCCTGCAAGCCGATAAAATCCGGCTGATGTTGTTCGACCAGGGCTTGCAGTTGGTGCGGTCTTGCACGCAGGCCATTGATATTAAATGAAATGATTTTCATAATTGAAGCCGTATCCTTGAAAATGCCGCAATTGCAGAAGATCGCCATCATAGCACCGACCAGAGGTCACTGTCTAAAGCGGACTTGCAGCCGGCTGTCGCCCTTGGGTATGCTGCGGCGGCTTTTTCAGTCAACCGGAGCAGGCAGTGAACGAAGTCTGTCAGTTCAGTAGTATTCCATACCAGTTAAAACGCTCGAGCCGTCGGCGCACGCTGGCATTGCAGGTTGGTCAGAATGGTCTGACTGTACTCGCACCGTTGTATTTAGAAAAATCTCAGATTGACGTATTTATCCACAAAAAGTCGGGCTGGATCCAGCAACACTTACAGCAGCAACAACAGAGGCCCCAGCAAGGCTATCCGGTTAATGGCGAACAACTGATGCTGCGGGAGCAGGTGCTCAGATTAAAGGTCGTGGAGGATTCGGTGTCAGCAGTGACGCTGGAAGGCCAGACGCTTTGGGTGCAACTTTCACGACGTATTAAAACAGAAAACCGGCAAAAACATCTGCTGGCTCTGCTGGAAGACTGGTACCAACAGGAAGCGCAGCGTTATTTTAATCAGCGCCTGAGTTTTTGGAGCCAGCTGATGGGGTTATCCTGGCGCCAACTGTTGATTAAAGGCTGGCAAACTAAGTGGGGCAGTTGTCACAGCGACGGTACTGTTTGTCTGAACTGGCGTTTGTTACTGGCGCCGGATTGGGTCAGTGACTATGTCATCGTGCATGAGCTGGCGCATTTGCGGCAGATGAATCATTCGCCAGCATTCTGGGCTTTGGTTGCAGAATTTTATCCGCGCTGGCAAGAAGCAAAACGTTATCTGAAACAACATCAACAGCAGATGACACTGTCGTTAAACTGAGCTGACGCTGCTCAGATGCAGCACTTTGCAACGGCAGTGCTTTCTGTTTTAATCGGCCGGCAGCAGAGCCAGCATCTTAGCCAACATTAAACTTACAAGAGTGCTTAAACGCACCAGCAACAGGAATCAATAACATGACCAGTCCCCTGCGATTATACCAATTACTGCGTTTGCTGGATTTAACCCGTCTGACCGAGCAGGACAGCCCGGCGGATATGGCGCAGTGGCTGCAACAAACCGCCCGACCCGATGCCGTGCCGGCGGCATTTTGTGTCTACCCGCCATTTATTGCGCAAACCCTGCAACATCTGGCGGAACAGCAGATGTCAGTGCCAGTTGCGACAGTGGTGAATTTCCCGTCTGGGGATTCGGCGGTGGATGCTGTGGTGTTAGAAATTGAAGCGGCCCTGGCGGCCGGCGCCGGTGAAATCGATGCCGTGTTGCCCTACAAAGCGTTGTTAGCCGGTGATTACGGCCGGGTGAAACATTTTATGTATGATATCCGGCAAGCCTGTGCGGGCACGCCGTTAAAAATTATCATTGAATCCGGTGAATTATTAACTGCGCAACAAATTTGTAAGGCCACGGAGCTTGCTATTGAAGGTGGTGCCGATTTTGTCAAAACTTCAACTGGCAAAGTGCCGGTGGGTGTGACACTGGAAGCTGCCCGCATTATGTTGACAGCCATTGCCGGAGCCGGCCGGCCGGTTGGTTTTAAAGCTTCAGGTGGTGTCAGGACTGTAGCGCAGGCGCTGGAATTGATGCAGCTCTATGAAGACATTACCGGAGAGTTAGCCAATCCGGCGGGGATGCGCATTGGTGCCAGTGCGCTATTAACCGAATTGCTGCCCTTACTGCGCCAGGCCTGATGCATATGTTCTGGCGGAGGCTTTATGAACGGGCCTCTGCCTGGCATGTGGTTCTGCACTGCCTCTGAGCATATCTGCACGAACACTTCTATTTGTTCTAAGAGTAACTTGGTATAAGAAAGGACACGACCAATAGTGCACTGATTGTCGCTACTCAACGGCTATTTAGCTTGATTGTTTGAAGTGCTTTTGCATGAATGACAACGAGGGTAAAGCGAAGATGGTGGAGGGGGAAGGATTCGAACCTTCGAAGGCAGTGCCGGCAGATTTACAGTCTGATCCCTTTGGCCACTCGGGAACCCCTCCACGTGGCGGGCATATTATCAAAAAAAGTGCTGTTGTAAAGCAAATATCTCAAGTTCGCTGACTGACTGCCGATAATCTCAGCAATTCTGTGTCTGGACCATCATAAGTAAACAACTGACATGCTGATTAATGAATGGCAATTGGGTAATGAACTGAACCGGTCTGTGCAGCAACATCTGCATGCTGATTTCCGGTTATGGTTAGCGTTTTTATCTCCAGCGATTGAAGAACAAGCCGGATTTTGTCTGGCTGATCCACAAGCCACCCCGCAATCTGCGGATCTCCGTCAGCAACTGCAATTAATAGCCCAACGTGACTATGGGTTACAACCGGATGACCTGCCGCTACTACAGCAACATACTGAGCTCATCGTACAAGGCGGTTTTGCCGCCCTGCGGCTTGGCATGCTGTTACAACCACCACCGGCAGTGGTTCGACACGATGCAAAGAAACTCTCTGCGGATTTAACAGACAATTTGTCTCTCCACTGCCAACGCCATCTGGCCAAACAGTTAGCGCCAGTGCAGAACACTGATGCCACTTTGCTTTACGATGTACTAGAGCAATTACATACCCCGGTAGCCGCCTGAGCCGCGTTGATGCGCGGATGGTTGAAACACATGCCGCAGCTCTTCCTTTATGCAGCCGATATTGTCCATATCGGTTTATTGGGTTAGAACGGAGGCTTTGCGGGCGCAGGTCGATGATTTAACCAGTGCTGATTGCAGGCTTTAAATTTTTTACCACTGCCGCAGGGGCAGCTATCGTTGCGGCCGATTTTCAGTACCGGGTGTGGTAACAACACACCATCGATATAACGCCAGTGCTCGTCTACCTGGACAAAACGTGAGTGTTCTTCCAGCAGATGTAATTTGTCAGCAACTAAGAACCAGACCTTAAAATGCACATAACTGAGCATTTGTGGTGTTGTTAACGCGCCGAAAGCTGGTGGTAAAACCGGAAATTGGCCTGATCCCACACCCGGCGTGTCGCCGGATGCCAGCACCTGGAGCGCCAGAAAGTGTGCACTCGCCGCAAAAGCCGCAATTTCAGCAATAGCGTCTGCCGATTGCGCTGCCGGGTAATAGGTTTCGGCAATGTAGGGCACTAATTGCAGCACATAAGCACTGAACCGGGACCGCATCAATTGCTCTGCGCTCAGTGCTGGACCAAATCCTGAATGACAAGGCTGACAACAATCCTGATAGCGCTTTGGCTGTCCGCAGTAACAATTCATTTAATCAACCGACCCATCAGCGAAAAAATGCGATTGTACCGAATGCATCCCGGCAAAGGTACTATTACCTAGGCGGGGGCCGGGCCTTAAAAATGGGTTTAGTGTGTCGTCGTGCCGCTCGAGCTGTGATTAATCAGCTGTGTCTGATATTTGTTAGCCAGATATTGATAATCGGCTAGTTCTGCACAATCAGCGGGTAAGAAGCTTACCACGGCACTACAGGTCGAACAGGTCAGCGCATCCCGCATCAGATTGTCATAACGGTGGACTTGTTTTTGACTGATGAGCAGCAGGCGCTGGCAATCAATCTGACATTGCTCCAGAACTTGTTTGCTCAGATGCAGTTGTGGTGCCAGCACCAGGATCCAACCTTGTTGTTGTTCACCGGTTGTAGTCAGAGTAGCCAGTGTCTGACACACCGCAGCAAAATGAGCCTCACTGACTTCACGAAAATAGCTCGTTTGCGCTGATTTCAGCTGTGGTTGCAAAGGACGAACGGCTGATGATGTCAAAGCAAATTGGCGCATATAAACCTCGGATACTGGTGATGCATACAGTGTATGTTCATACAGTAACCAGAGTTCGGGCAAAAAGCAAGCGAGCACTGTGTGAATATACAGTATTTTTTTATATGCCGGCCAGATCACAGAGAACGCACTGGTTATACCATCCAGTCCGGCGTATTCAGTTAAACTGCCGAGCTTAATGCTGTGTTTATGGGTTCCAGATGTTTCTTGATGCTTTTGTCAGCCGCCAGGGCGAACAATTCGTTTTTAGCGCCGAGCAGGCTAGTCAGTTTGCGAAAAACGTGGCCGAAGATTTTAATCCTATCCACGATGCTGACAGTAAAAGGTTCTGCGTACCGGGCGATTTGCTGTTTGCCTATTTGCTGAGCCGTTACGGGTTGTCGGCTGAACTCAGCTGCCGTTTTGAAGGCATGGTGGGCGCCGATGTGTTGTTGCACTGCGTGGAGCAGGGGGACGAAGTGCAAATTCAGGACCAAAACGGGAAGGTTTATCTATCACTGACTCAATCTGGCGAACGGCAACAACAATGCCAGTTTATTGAGCAGCTGGTACGGGATTATGTGCGTTTTTCCGGTCAGAACTTTCCACATATTTTACAGCCGTTGATGCAGCAGCATGATGTGATGATTAACCCGCAGCGACCGCTGGTGATTTACCAGAGTATGGCGCTGCATTTCCGCCGTTTCAGTCAGCAATGCCCAAGCCTGCGTTTAGTCGAGTCGACCTTAACGCAAGAGGGCAAACGTGCTCAGGTGGTATTACGCTTTGAACTCTGTGAAGGCGATGACGTGATTGGTGTTGGTGAAAAACGCCTGGTGCTGGGCAGTCTGGTGCCCTATGACGCAGAGCAGATGCAACAGATGGTCGATTTCTACAATCAGCGCAAGCAGACCTTAGGCCAGGCAGCCTGAACTGCGGCCAGCTAAGCGGTACACGAATTAAAACGCCCTAACGGGCGTTTTTTGCTCCAGCGCCACCATCGTAGGCCGGAATGTAGACAGGCGCTTCTATGCCTGTATGTTCGCGCCTTTTTGGCCGCACTGGCGTTGAAAAATCAATATGCTATCTGTTATCTTCGCAGACGATTCCCGCCTTCTCTGCAGCAAGTGAGCCTGACATGTATTACATGATTTATTCTGAAGATATTGCCAACAGCCTGTCATTACGTCTGCAGCACCGGCCCGCCCATTTGGCCCGTTTACAGGTACTGAGCGATGCCGGCCGACTGTTAATCGCAGGCCCAACGCCTGCAATCGACAGTAACGATCCGGGCGATGCCGGCTTCAGCGGCTCTCTGGTCGTCGCAGAATTTCCGTCATTGACCGAAGCTCAGCAATGGGCAGCGCAAGACCCTTTTATCCTCAATGGTATCTATGCCCGCAGTACCGTGAAACCGTTTAAAAAAGTACTACCATAAGGATGTGATATGTCTTTGATTTTATTAACTGGTGGCGCCGGTTATATCGGTAGTCATACCGCAATCGTGCTGCAACAGGCCGGTTTTGATGTTATAGCACTGGATAATTTGTGTAACTCGTCGGCAGAATCATTGCGCCGCGTCGCCCAAATCACCGGTAAAGCTGTACCACTGATTGAAGCCGATATCCGTGATGAAGCGGCTTTACGCCAGGTATTTGCCGAGTATCCGATTGACGCCGTGGTGCATTTTGCCGGGTTAAAAGCGGTCGGTGAATCCACCCAATTACCGCTGAAATATTACGATTATAATGTGGCCGGCACTGTGACTTTATGCCGCGTGATGGCTGATGCCGGTGTGAAGCAGCTGGTATTCAGCTCATCGGCGACCGTCTACGGCGCAGCGGCCGAAGTGCCAATCACTGAAACCTCAGCACGTTCCGCCACTAATCCCTATGGCCAAAGCAAGCTGATGATTGAATATATTCTGCAGGACCTGGCTGCAGCTGATGCGGAGTGGCGCATCACTTTGCTGCGCTATTTTAATCCGGTCGGTGCGCATCCAAGTGGCCTGATTGGTGAAGATCCAAATGGTATTCCTAATAATCTGATGCCGTTTATATCTCAGGTTGCGGTGGGTAAACGTGCACAGTTGTCGGTGTTTGGCAGTGATTATCCGACTGTGGATGGGACCGGCGTGCGGGATTACATCCATGTCATGGATTTGGCGCGGGGCCATTTGCAGGCACTGAAGTACCTGCAACAGCATAAAGGCATCGAAGCGGTAAATTTAGGTACAGGTCAGGGCTATAGTGTGTTACAAATGGTAGAGGCGTTTGCTCGCGAAAATAATGTGGCAGTGCCTTATCAGCTGGTCGACCGTCGGCCGGGTGACGTGGCTGTCTGCTACGCTGAACCGGAAAAAGCCGCCCGGTTACTGGACTGGCGTGCGGAACATTCGTTGGCAGATATGGTACGGGACGCGTGGCGCTGGCAACAACAGAATCCGGATGGTTATCACCAGCGCTGAGCTGGTACGGAGGTTTGATGCGACAAATAGCGCGGGCTTTGCTTGGTGTTATGTTGTGTCTTGGTTGTGGCGAAGTTGCTGTGGCGGCGAATTCCGCGACATTTGATGAACTGGTGCGCCAGCTTGAACACGGCGAACTGGTTTTTTATGACGCCAAAGCCGCCAACGCTTTCCTCAGCCAGCTCAAGCAACAATTACCGCCAAATGATGAACCACGCCTGCGTCGTTATCAACGTGAAGCCTGTGCTATCGAGTTTGCTGAAGACCCCAAAGCCGGTATTGCTTACGCAGAACGTTTTATCTCTGACCCGGCCTACGCCGCTGATCACCTGACACTGAGTTATTTTTATTTATGCCGGGCCTCTTTTTTCGGTATCACCGGCGACGCGGCAAGGCAGGAAACTGATCTTTCGCAGGCTCTGGCCTTGGCCAACAGTAGCGAAGATGCGCTGGCCCAGGCCAATGTTTTATCTTATCAGGCAGATCTGCATTCCACCCGGGGCGAGCACGCCGAGGCGTTAATCCGGTTGTTTAAGGCCTTTGAGTTGTTTCAGAAAACCGGTAACCGTCAAGGCGTCGGTTTGTCGCTGGAAAATATCGCTTCTGCTTTTCGCCGCATGGCTGAATATGACAAAGCGCTGGAGTATCTGGAAACTAGCGAGCGGGAATATATTGCCCCAAACGACAGTTATCGGCAGGCTTTTGTTCTGACTCAAAAAGCTTTTATTTTTGCCGAAATGGGCAAAACACCACAGGCCAGAACGGTCCTGCAGCAAGTGCAGAAGATTTATCAGGACATCAATGATGATCGTTACGCGGTCGCTGCAGCCATTGAGCTGCTGTGGGTCAGTAACCTGGAACAAAAATTTACCCAATCGCTGGAACTGATCGCGGCGATTGAACAACAGATCCGGCGCATTCAAAGCAAAGATCCTGACTTTCTGCCATACAACAACACCTTGTATCAGCTGTATCAGGCAGAAGCTCTGGCAGAAACAGGTCAGTTGGCTCAGGCTGCACTGAAATTTACTGCGGCTGACGCTTTGCTGGCGCAGCAAAATAACCCCCGTTATCTGCTGATGTTGCGTCAGGCCTGGTCGCGGGCTGAGGCAAAAGCCGGGCGTTATGAACAGGCCTATCAGTTGCTGACGGAAGCTGGGGCACTGCAGGAGCAATTAAATTCCCAGGCCAAACTGCAGCGCGAGGCTTTATTGAAATTCCAGTTTGACAGCGAACTGCAGTCACAGAAGAACTCGCAGCTTCAGGCCGAAAATCGTTTAACCGGCCAGCAGCTGGCAGTGTTGGAAGCCGCACAGCGCTGGCAATATATCGCGATTGGTTTATTTGTGGTGTTGGCGCTCATCGCGCTGTTTTATGCTATTTCGCAAATTCAGCGCAACAGGCGACTACACCAATTAGCCATGACCGACGAGCTGACACAAGTGGGTAATCGCCGCGCCATTTTGGCTCAGTGCAACCGGGTGATGGAGCAGGCCAGCCACAGCCAGCAGGCTTGGAGTTTACTGATTGCAGATATTGACCACTTTAAACAATGCAATGATTTATATGGTCATGATGCTGGCGACGACGTGTTACGTAGCGTGGCGCAGACGATGCAAAACAGCTTACGGGCACAGGATCGGATTGGCCGCAGTGGCGGCGAAGAATTCTTGCTGGTGCTACCCGATACCACAGAGCTGCAGGCGATGGTGATCGCCGAGCAGTTGCGTCAGGCGGTGGCATCGTTGCGTTTTAGCAGTTATCCAGAACTGCATATTAGTATCAGCATAGGCCTGACCCAGGCCGGCCGGCATGAGCTGGTGCGTGAAGTCATCACCCGCGCCGACAGTGCTTTGTATCAGGCGAAAAATCGCGGTCGTAATCAGGTGGTCAGCTGCTGACACCAAGCAAGGATGTTGTTGTGTTTATATCGAACCCCACGCCGTTGACCCCGGGCTTTATGGTGGTCCATGCCAATTTGCCGGAGCAGTTGCGTGCTTTATGTACCGCCTGGATGGCGGCGTATCCGCTGGATGTGTTTGAATCTGAAACCATTCTGGTACAAAGCAACGGTATCGCGCAGTGGCTGAAACTGGCGTTGGCGGCTGAACCCAAAGCTGACGGCAGCGGCGGCTTAGGTATTGCCGCCGGTTTATCATTGACGATGCCGCACCGTTTTGTCTGGCAGCTGTACCGCTGGTTGTTACCCGATCTGAATATTCCTCAGCACTGCGCTTTTGACAAAGACCAGCTGCACTGGCGCCTGCTGCGCTTATTGCCTGAGTTGGTGCAACAACCCGAGTTTGCCACGCTGGCTTCCTACCTGGCAGATGACGCGCAGCAACGCAAAACCGACCAGCTGGCACTGAAACTGGCGGATTTATTTGACCAGTATCAGGTGTACCGGGCCGACTGGTTGCTGTTATGGCAACAGCAGCTGGATGTGCTGACCGACCCGCTGGGTCAGCAACGACCGCTACCGGCAGAATATCTTTGGCAGAGTGCATTGTGGCGCGCCATTCTGGCCGATTTGCAACCAGAGGAGCGGCAGTTTAGTCGCGCCTCGTTACATCAGACCTTTTTGCAGCGCGCGGCTACGTATTCGCCAGCGAAGCGGCCTGCGCCGCTGCCGCGCCGCGTGATGTTATTCGGGATCAGTAGTCTGTCGCAGCAAAGCCTCGAAGCGCTGGCAGCGATAGCGCCTTATACGCAGATTTTGTTGGCGGTGCATAACCCCAGCCAGCATTATTGGGCGGACATTATCGCTGACAAAGATTTGTATCCGTCGTCACAGGGCGGCCGGACGCGCCAGCAGGTCAAATCCGGCGTGGCCGGCCATCCGTTGCTGGCGGCCTGGGGTAAACAGGGGCGGGACTATATCCGGTTGCTTGACCAGTTTGACCAGACAGAGCAGTTCCGTCAGCTGTTTCGCGGTGAACGTATTGATCTGTTCAGTGACTACGATACTTCGCATTTACTTGGACAATTGCAGCAGGACATCCTCGAGCTGCGTGATGTACCGGACAGTCGCCGGCACTGGCCCGCGCTGGAGGCATCGGCCGCCCGCTCGTTATGTTTTGCCCGTTGTCACAGTGTCGTGCGCGAACTTGAAGTGCTGCATGATGACCTGCTGGCGCAGCTGCAGGCCGACCCGACACTGAACTTCAGTGATTTTATGGTGATGGTGCCGGATATTAACGAATATGCCGCCGCTATTCATGCGGTGTTTGGCCGCTACCGCCGTGATGATGACCGCTATTTGCCTTTTACCATTGCCGATCAGGCCGCGACTGTGCAGCAACCGTTGCTGCAGGCACTGCATTATCTGCTAAGTATCCGTCAGCAGCGCTTTTATGTCAGCGACATCATCGATTTATTGCAGGTGCCTGAACTGGCGGCCAAATTTGCTCTGGATGCGGCCGCAGTAGAAAAGCTGAGTCAGTGGTTGACGCAAGCTGGTGCGCATTGGGGGCTGCATAGTGAACAGCGGCAAAGCCTCGGCATTCGCTATGATTATCAGCAGTTTAGCCTGATGCATGCGTTAAAACGCATGTTGTTGGGCTATGCCTGTGGCGACGCAACGGCAGTTTCGGATCTTGCTGCCGATACGGCAGCGCCGCTTGGCGCTGTGCAGGGGCTGGAGGCGGAATTTGCCGGCCAGCTGGCGTTGTTACTGCAACAGCTGGATGACTGGTGGCAGCTGAGTGCTGATGCCAAAACACCGGAGCAGTGGTATCAGACGTTGCTGCAGCTGCTGGAAGATTTTTTTGCCGCGGACACCGAGCAGGGCTTGCTGTTGCGTCGTCAGCTCACAGAAGAGCTGGCCAGCTGGTTGCAAGCCTGCCAAAACGGCCGGCTCGACACGCCGCTGGCGCTGCCGGTGGTTGCTAGTGCCTGGCTTGGCCAGTTTGAAAAAAACAGTCTGCAGCAACGCTTTTTATCCGGTGCGGTGAATTTTGCTTCGTTACTACCGATGCGGGCTATTCCGTTTCGACAGGTACATTTACTCGGCATGCAGGATGGCGCTTTCCCACGGGTGCAACGGCGGCAGGATTTTGACCTGATGGCGCTGCAGCATCGCCCTGGCGACCGCTCTCGCCGTGATGATGACCGTTACCTGTTGCTCGAAGCCTTGTTGTCGGCACGCGAACGGCTGCGGATCAGTTGGCTTGGCCGTAGTATTCACGATAACAGCGAACGCGAACCCAGTGTGTTAGTAGCGCAATTACGCGCCCATCTGGCCCGCGGTTGGCAGCTTGCCGATGGCCGTGATTTGCTGACGGCACTGACTGAAGATTTTCCGTTAAAGCCTTACAGCGCGCGTTACCGGCGTGCTGAACTGCGCAGCTGGCAGCGTGAGTGGCGCAGTTTTTATCAACCGGCAGCCGCGCCTGCGGACAGTGGTCCTCTCCCATTGCAAGTGCCGGAGCAGCCGCTGGATTTGACGCAGCTGCATGACTTTTTGCGCGACCCGGTGCGCTGTTTTTTTCAGCAGCGGTTGAAAGTGACGTTTCGTGCTGCGGCTGAAGCGCAAAGTGACGATGAGGCTTTTGTGCTGGATGCCCTGGCGCACTGGCAGTTGCAGCAGCAAGTGTTCAGTAATCTGGCGCAGCAGCTGCGTGAACAACAGCTTCCTGCTGATCACGACTGGACTGGCCTTATCCGCCAACAGCTGCACCAGGCCGATGCCGCCGGTTTATTACCGATTGGCGCAGCCGGTGTACTAGTCAGCGACGCGCTGGTGCAGCAACTGCCGGAGCAATTGCAGCGCTTTAGCAGGCAATTGGCAACAACCACAGCACTGACGCGGGACTTTCAGTTATTGCGTTATCGCTGTGGCCTGGCCTTGCCGTCGGAGCTCCCCGGCGACAGTCCGGCTGGAAGCTCTGTGATTGAATGTACTGTGCAGGATTGGCTCAAACAGTTGCGACAAGCGCCGGATGGCAGTCTGTGGCAACTGCATCTGCACAGCGAAGCCTTACAACGCGACGGCCAGTGGCGGCTTGGGCCATTGTTATTGCCCTGGCTGATGGCGCTGTTGTCGTCCGCCGCTGGCCAGCCGGTGCGTCAGCACTTAGTAGCGCCGGATGGTGATTTGGTACTGCCGCCACTACAACCAGAAGAAGCCGCAGCGCTGCTGCAGCGCCTGCTTGGGCGTTATTTGCAAGGCATGCAGCAGCCATTGCCTTTTGTATTAAAACTGGCTGGCGCCTGGTTACAAAGCAAAAAGGACGACAAACAACTGCAAAAACTACAACAGATGTACGATGGCACAGGCTTTACGGCCGGACTGGTACAGCACAACCCTTATTTGCGTCGCGCTTTTGCCGATTTTTCGCTGTTCTGGCACAGTGAATTATCAGCGGCACTGGCGGAGGATTTGTTACAACCGCTGCTGCAGGCTTTGGGACCTGCGCCGGCCTCAGCAGGGACCGACTGATGCAGCCTTTGAATTTTATGCAACTGCCGCTGCAGGGCACATCGCTGATTGAAGCCAGTGCCGGCACCGGCAAAACTTATACGATTGCGGCTTTGTATCTGCGCCTGGTGCTGGGGCATGGCCTGACGGCACCATTGCGGCCAGACGAAATTCTGGTCGTGACTTTTACTGAAGCCGCCACGGCAGAGCTCAAAGGCCGTATTCAGCAGCGCCTGAGCGACGCCGCATTGGTGTTTGCCGGTGAACTGCCGGCCGAGGATGCAGCGCTTGAGGCTTTGCTGGCGGCTTTTCCAGCGGAGCAACATGCCGCCTGCGCCCGTCAGCTTGACTTGGCGGCACAGTGGATGGACGAAGCCGCAGTCGCTACGATCCACGGCTGGGCCAAACGCATGCTCAGTGAACATGCTTTTGCCTGTGGCAGTCAGTTTGAACACGAGCTGGTGACCGACCAGAGCAGTTTGCAGCAACAAGTGGTGATGGATTACTGGCGCTCTGAAATTTATCCGTTGCCGCTGCCGTTATTTGTGCGTTATCAGCAGAGTTTTGCCAGTCCCGAGCAGCTTTGGCAGGCCTTGTTACCGCTGTGGCAGGAAGCGCTGGCTGCGCCGCTACAGCCTTTAGCCATGCTGCTGGAGCAGGAAATTACTCAGCGCCGCGAGCAACTCACCGCGTTAAAAGCGCCGTGGCGCGACTGGCTGCCGGAACTTGCTGCGCTGATAGATCAGGGCAGGGCTTCAGGTCTGACCAACAACACCAAACTCAGGGCTGATTATGTGGCGAAATGGCTGCAGGGCCTGACGGATTGGTGTGATAACGCTGAATTGGTCTGGCCTGAGATTGGCAAAGGTCTGGAGCGACTGACCCCAGACGGCATGGCCGAGGCCTGGAAAGGTGCGCCGCCGCAGCACCCGGCCTTTGAGGCCATGGCGCGCTTACCACAAGCCTTAACTGATTTGCC
>CAMLRA010000018.1 GCA_946482325.1 uncultured Chromatiaceae bacterium
CCGGCAATGATCCGCGCTTTGAGCACATAATCGGCGCCGTCCATTGCGTCCTCAAACACCACCCGCACCTGATAATAACCATGGCCGCGCAGCGCCTGTTTGATTTCATTGGCGACCCGATTTTTAAAGCGGGCAGATTTGTTGATTTGGGCCGGGTTAAACACCGACAGGTATAAGGCGATATTGTCTTTACGCTCTTCGGTGGCACCGGTGAATTCAATCCGGTTGGCAGCATAAAGTGCAGCAGGATGGCATAGCAGTACCAGCAGCAATACCAGTAAGAATACAGCATAAACCAGTGGCCGGGCCCGGGAAAAAGCAAAGGTAGGCAGGATCAGCACTCCATGTCTGCGGCAGTTTTGTCAGTCTAGCTGGCAGCCGTTGAATTGCCTATTCAGATGCGACTGCCGGCCGGAAGTTCCGGCCGGCGTTCGCAATTACTGTGCAACTGGCTGATTTTCATCCGGTTGCTCTGTGGTTTCAGGCTGAACTTCCGGCAACATTTCCGGTATCACGTCCTGCGTCAGCTGTTCACAGATGATCCAGTCTTTTTCGTCAACCCAGTTTTGCGCGCCGTTTTTGACGGTACGGATAGGCACAATATAACGGCAGCTGGTTTGTGGTTTGACCGAAGCGAAAATTGGTACAAAGCCAAAATTCAACGCAGTTTCAATCAGCGCCTGCTGGTTATGCGGGTCGATATCGGCCGCTTCATCGATATAAATCGGAATGCGGTATTTGCCGCGTTCACGTTCAGCCAATAGCTGGCGGATAAACAACATGCCACACAGCAACTTGATGGTGATCCGCGTGCCGTTGGAGCCGGCCGAATCGATTTTGTCGAAAAATTCCACTTCACCGGCGCGGTTCACCACTTTAAAGCGGATATCAAATAAATCCGACAGCGTCAGACCACCTTTTTCGCTGGCGGCCTGAATCAGGTAATCCTTCGCCGAATTGATGTCGCGTTCAGCACTGGTCACACCCGGCGCCAATAAATCCAGTGTGTCACCTTGCTGATAAGCATCGGACGTGGTCAGGATGGTATCGATATGGCCAACCAACAGTTTGCGGTCGACGATTTCAATCTTAAAATCCTGCAGGTTGGAAATTTGGTGACGCCAGATGCCGCGGTTAAAGCTGTTCAGTTCGCGATGCAGCCGGTCTAAGTCCGAGCGCAGGCCTTTTAAAGTACTGGCGACTTCGGTTAACGCCACGCGGGCGCGCCGCTCAATGGCTTCGCGTTCTTTATCCAAGTGATGGAAGGCGCTGATCAGCTTCTGATATTTGGCTTCTTCATCGGTTTCGGCTTCGAACTTACTGATGCCGGCATTAAAAATAAACAGATAGGTATTTTTAATGTTGATTTCCAGTAGCTTCAGCTCCTGGCAATGTTTGTTGTAGCTGCGCAGTTCGTCGGCCAGATTGTCGTATTCCAGATTGATTTCAATCGGATAGGGCGTGACGCGGCCAGAATAAAAATCGAGCTGGAAATCAATCCGATCTTTTTTCTCGTGTTCGATGCGCTCGAGCTGGCGTTTCAGCTGGTCTTGTTTGTTGGTGATGAGGTTACGCCGATCCGACAGGCTGCTGGCTTTTTGCTGCACCTGCGCCAGCTGCTCATGCACTATGTCTTCTTCCTGTGTCAGCTGGTCAGATAATAGCTGCTGCTCGTCGAGTAATTGCGCCATTTCGCTGTAGCGCGCGAAGCGTTTAAGGTCCTCTTCTGCCTGCAGCATGTCCTGATACAAACGCTCTTTTTCCCGGCTTTTGCCCGCGAAATCGACGGCAACTTCGGCTTGTTGCTCTAAAGTCGCTAAGGTCAGCTGCAATGCTTCGATTTGTTCTTTCAGCGCCACTTTGCCTTCGCTGCCGGCCATATCAGGCGCGGTTAAATGGCTTAAATCGATAGTAGCGCCGGCCAGATGTAATTTGCCGCCTTTGAAGGCGTCAGCGATTTGGCCCAGCTGCTCGGCAAAAGCGTCATCGTCGTGGATCACTACATCGCCACCAGTGGCGGTCGACAGTGACAACAAATCCGGATTTAACAGCTTGGTCAGCTGCTGCACTTCGCCTAACGACAAATCTTCGCGCAGCCGCGAATACAGGTTGTATTCGAGGTTTTTCAGCTGCAGTTTCAGGCTTTTTAATTGCTTCTGTGTCTGTGCTTGCTGATGCGCCAGCGTCGCCGGATTTAAATTGGCCGCGCCTTGCAGGCTGTGGCTCAGGCTTTCGTACTGGGCACGAATATTGGCGAGGTTCGATTGCAGCGTCGGCAGATTAGTCAGGCCAAAACGTTGGGCGAGGGCGTCATGTTCGTCAAACCAGCTTTTGAGGCCCAGCTGTTTACTCGACAACTCTTTAATCTGGCCCACATATAAGCGCTGTTTATCTTCCAGCTGATGTTTTTCCTGTGCTAACGCCTCGAGTTGGCCACCCAGTTCTTCCTGCTGTTCGTCCAGATAACTCTGGAACTCAATCAAGGCTTTATCCAGCTTCGGAGCGTACGCAGCAAGACGGCCTTTGAGCACTGCACGGTTATCAATCAGGTTCTCTAAGGCTTCAACGGCCTGCTGCTGATTTTCCAGCGCTTTCAGTTCACGCCGGTCGCGATTAACTTTTTCAAAAGCGTTGTGCCAGACCGTGTAAAAATCGACTTTCGGGTCACTTAAATGACGGGCAAATACTGGTAATAACAACCGTTTCACGTCCTGCGCTGTTAAACGGTGCAGGTTCAGAATACGGCGGAAAATGTCTTTGTACACCGGCGCATCGCTGACGTTGGTCAGTGGGATCATCCGCAGATTGATTTTGCTGTCGTACGGCGTGGCGCCGCCAGTCAGCATGGCGTTTAATTCCGACGGTTTTAATTCCAGCGGTTCAAAGCCTAAGTTGCGTAAATGATGGTCCAGCTTGTTGTAGCGGATGATGCTGTTTTCACTGACGTAATGCGTCAGGTCTAACTTGCCGCGATAACAGAAATACTGGAACTGGTAACCGGCAATTTTGCCAAGACCGGCCACGCCGATCACCACCGGGCCTTCCGGCAGGTTCGCTTCGAGCAGGATATAACTCTGATCAGTACCAAAATAGAATTTACGGGTTTCATCAAGGTCATGGCCGTCCCATTCGGTCAGGCGTAAATCGTTGATGAGCGGAAATTGCAGTGCGTTAATCACCGAACTTTTACCGGTGTTATTCGGTGCACAAATCGACGCAGCGTCATCGAGCGGAATGACACATTTGGCGTAGCCGGCGGTGTTCAGCAGCGCGAGTTTGGTTAAGCCATAAAGTTCAGACATCGGTATGGCCCTCATCCGCCTGTAAAGAATCGACCGCAACCAAGGCATCGAGGAAACGATACAGCGGCGGCAGCAGTTTAAAATTGTCACCCTGAGTTTTGGCAAAACCGTAACGCAGCATGCGGTTACCGACTTCACGTTTTAAATCAGTGGCGGAGTAAATCTCCAGCTGCTCAAACAAGTGATATTGCTGCTGCAGGATGCTGGATAAAATCTCATGGTTGATTTCGGTCTCAAATAAGGCGCGCAGCGGGTCCTGGCCCTGATCGGCAAAAAACTCAACTAAGGCATAAGTGGTCAGCGCAAACAGTCGGGAAATTTTGCCCATATTGACGGTCGCATCGTCGACATCAAAATAAAAGAATCCACGACTGTCGCGTTTGAGCTGATTACCCAAAGCACTGAATAATGCACTGTAAGCCTCTTCATTGCTGTCCAGTTCAGTCCAGAGCGCAAAATCCTGTTCACTGATGTGGTAGCCGGTAGTCAGGCGTTTGTGAATGTCTGCCAGATTGGGCAGTTTTTCGAGATCGATTTGCATGGGTTATGTCCTGTCGGCCGGGCGGGTGACAAAAGGGTGCAGGCGCAGACGGAAGCCATTGACCTCCATTTCACTGACGCTGTCCTGATGTTCCAGTTTCAACGCCGGAGCGCGACTTAATTCTTGGTACAAAAATAATAATTCGTCGACCGGCAACTGCGGATAACTGCGCGCCAGCCATTGCGATAAGTCGGTATTGGTTTTTTGCGTGCGGGCTGATTTCAGCACATCCTGCAGATCCGGTACGCGGATATTGGCGCCGGGCTGGCTGTCGACCGCATCGGGCAGCTGATAGTTATCATCCTGATAATCCACCAGTTCTGCCATGTAACTGGTAATTTGGTTGGCGCTGCCAAGGCTGAACTTTTGATGGTCTGAGCTGAATTTCGGCACCAGCTGTTCCATGGTTGGTTCAAACCCTTGTTTGCGTAAGGTGGCAAGCACCAGACTGGCGTTGCGCGAAATCAGCGTATTTTTCCGTAGTTCTTCCCGCAGCGGCATCAGCACGTCAGTGCTGCGCGTCAGCGATTCGCGGCCAATCTGATTCATGTCGAGCAAGCGGGTGCGCAGCTGCACTAAAGGTTCTTTGTCGCCGGACATAAAACCGGTGTCTTCAATAAACTGCACTAAATCTGACAGGCAATGTTCCAGCGTTTCGATACTGGTCTGAAAAGGCCCGTTAATATCAATCATCTGCAGCACGGGTTCGATGTATTCGTCAAAGGCTTCCATCACAGCGGCGTAACGGCGCGCCAACGATAAATTGCTGTCGTCGGCTTTAGCTTTGTCGACCAGATGTAAAATGGCGCTTTCATTTTTACGAAAGTGTTTGACGACTTCGCGCACCCGTTCGTCCATCAGCCGGACAAAACGGCGCATCTCGTGCACGTCTTTTTGTCGCACGGCGGTATCGAGGCGGGCGCGTAAGCGGTCCAGTTCGTCAATACGGCTTTGAATATCGCCGACAGTGCCGAGGTTGTGCTCCTGCGTCAGAAACTGAATAAACTCCAGCACCGAACGGTTCAGCTCCAGCTGACTGGACTTGGCCTGCGGGATTAAAATTTCCTGCGCCAGCAGTTTTTGGGCTTCACGAAACACTTGCTCACTGGAGAGCTGTGGG
The DNA here is from genome assembly GCA_946482325.1 of uncultured Chromatiaceae bacterium. The sequence goes on from CAMLRA010000018.1 coordinate 4,964, forward strand.
AAAAAACGGCTGAACAGCGCCTGCACGTCGTGAAAACTAAAACTGTACAGCTGGCTGCGATTGGCCAGCGCTTCCAGCACCGGCCAGTCGTCGTCCAGGCATTTCAGTATTTTTTTGGCTGATAACATGTGGGGAAAGCTTTCATCCGGTGATTATTTGATTCATTGGAGTTATACGACCAATTTCCAGTAGAGCACGACGAACCGCGGTGCTAGAATGCCGCCCCGACAATATTTCATAATTTATTAATAATTGCGGGTGGTCATTTATGCTAACGGGTATTTTACTGGGCTTGGTTGCACTTGCCTTTGTGCTGATCGTTATAGAGGATATTATCCACGTAAACAAGGCAAAAACGACACTTTTTTTCGGTACTCTCTGCTGGATTTTACTGTTTATTTTTGCCGACGGCGATGCCTCACGTGAGCATGTTCAGCAGCAGCTTGAACACAATTTGTTAGAAATCGCCACCTTGTGGTTATTTTTAATGTCAACTATGACTTTTGTCGCCTATTTAAATAGCAAAGGTTTTATTGCGCAGCTGGTACAACGCATTCTGCCGTCTGAACTGACCGAGCGCAAACTGATGTTTATCGTCGCGACTTTTGCTTTTGTATTCTCCTCTTTTGCTGACAACGTGACCGCAACGCTGGTAACTATTGCGGTGATCTCCGGTGTAAAACTGGAAGCTGCCAAAAAAGTGAAGTTTGGTGCGCTGATTATTTTCGCAGTAAACAGCGGCGGTGTGTCGTTAATTACCGGTGATGTGACCACGCTGATGTTCTTCCTGGCGGATAAAGTGACAATCCCGAATCTGCTGTGGCTGGTGCCACCAGCTTTTGGTGCCGTGATGTTACTGGCGATCCTGCTATCCCGTGGTATGAATCAACCGCTGAAAGTGGAAAAAAATACCAAGCCGTTTGAAAAGCGTGATGCGGTGATTGCCGGTATTTTTGTCAGTACCATTTTCGCGACTTTAATCTTCAACATTCTGTTTTCAATTCCGCCGGTGCTGACCTTTTTGTTTGGTCTGGGTGTGATGTTTTTAAGTGCGCAGTTTTTATTCCGCAAAAAAGCCACACAAAGTATTCTGAACTATGTGCGTGAAGTGGAATTCGAAACACTGCTGTTCTTCCTCGGCGTACTGCTGTTAGTCGGTGTGTTAAAAGAGCTGCACTTCCTGAAGAATTTCACTGACTTATACGCCGTATTACCGCCGGTACAGGCGAACTATCTGATGGGTCTGTCTTCGGCGTTGATCGATAACGTGCCGCTGACTGCTGCCTTACTGAAAGCTGATTTGGTGCTGACGACTGCGGAATGGTTGATGCTGACCTATGCCGTCGGTGTCGGTGGCTCGTTGTTAATCATCGGCTCAGCGGCTGGCATTATTGCCATGAGCAAATTAAAAGAGCTGACCTTCGGCACTTACCTGAAAATGGGTGGCTACTTATTACTGTGTTACAGCCTGGGTTACGCCGGGGTGTTTTTCAGCGGCCAACTGGCCGGTTAACACGTCACTGGAACCATGGCAAAACGGCGCTTGATAGCGCCGTTTTTTTTCTCAGCAATAGCGGATGGCATCGACGAATTGTAATTTTATTACAGCCGTCTAAAAGGCTGTTGCCTTTTAGGCCAAGACAAGATAAGGTAGCGGCGTCAATCATTCTGATAGACCAGAAGAGGAGCGTTCACCAGGTAGTTCAGTTCAGGTGGCTATACACCGCAGACTGAAGGAGGGGGATGAACGCCGAGGAAAACCTGTCATAGCAGCAGGTTTTTCGGTTGTCAGGGCTGAATCCCTGCGACTGTCACCTGAAACTTCGGTGGAGAGCTTCTGGCCTTTGTTGTGTCTGCAAGTAGACAACAACACCGCGCTGTGGCGTCCGGGAGTTGTTGTATCTGATTGTTGTGCTGCAAATGCCATGCTCTGCTTATTTTGTTCATAAGGAGAGACACCTTGTCTAATCAATTCATCGTCGCCAAATTTGGCGGTACCTCAGTGGCTGATTTCACGGCCATGTCGCGTTGTGCCGATATTGTCCTCGCTGATCCTGCGATTCGTTTGGTCGTCGTCAGCGCCAGTTCCGGCGTCACCAACCTGTTAGTTGCCATCACCAAAGAAGACATTATCGAAGGGCGTTTTGCCCATTACGCCGGTATTGAGCGCATTACATATGCGGTGCTGGAAAAGCTTCAGCAACAAGCGGCGGTCGGTGCCGCCATTGAACAGCTGCTGCTGGAGCTGAAAACCCTGATTGGCCGGACTGTGGCTTTTACCGACAGCGAAAAAGACCTGGTGCAATCCTTCGGTGAACGGTTAAGTTCAGTGTTATTTGCCCAGGTACTGGCAGAACGCGGCGCCGCCGTCAGCAGTTTTGATGTGCGCCAGGTGCTGCGCACGGATTCTCGGTTTGGTAAAGGTGAACCACAAATCGAACAGGTTGCGGCGCTCACTGCTCAGTATCTGACCCCGCTGCTGCAATCGCAAATTATTGTGACTCAGGGTTTTATCGGTGCTGACAGCGCCAATCAGACGACGACACTCGGCCGTGGCGGCTCTGATTATAGTGCTGCGATTCTGGGCGAAGCCATTGGGGCCAAAGTAGTACAAATCTGGACCGATGTAGTTGGTATCTTCACCACAGACCCACGCCTGACGCCAGACGCACGTTGTATTCCGGAAATCAGTTTTGACGAAGCGGCCGAAATGGCCACCTTTGGTGCCAAAGTGTTGCACCCGGCGACGCTTATCCCGGCGATGCGGCAGAATATTCCGGTGTTTGTTGGTTCCAGCCGCGAGCCGGAAGCCGGCGGCACCTGGATCTCAAAGCAAGTGGATGCAAGGCCGTCTTACCGTGCTATTGCACTGCGGAAAAATCAGACGCTCATCACAGTGAAAAGCCCGGCGATGTTACACGCCGCCGGCTTTTTAACCCGGGTCTTTGCGATTTTGAGTCAGCATCAGATTTCAGTTGATTTAGTGACGACCTCTGAAATTAGCGTCGCGCTGACGTTAGACGATGCACCTGGCAGTGCCTTTGGCACGGCGATTGAACCGGCACTGGCTGCTTTACGTGAATTCTCCGAAGTCACTGTCGAGCAGGGGCTAAGCCTGGTTGCTGTCATCGGCAATCACCTGCACAGCACACGCGGTATTACCGGTTCTTTGTTTCAGGCGCTGGAACAAATCAATATGCGGTTGATTTGCCACGGTGCCAGCCGGCACAATTTGTGTTTCCTGGTGCAGGATGGCGAAGCGCCTGGCGTGGTGAAAGAGCTGCATCAAGCGTTGTTTCAGGCGGCCTAACTGGCCAGTGAGCAAAAAGCCAGCATCAACGCTGGCTTTTTTGTGGCTTCTATCCTGAGTTGTCGAGAACCCTGGGTAAAATCAGAGCGGCAGATGTTGGCGCAAAAAACTCTCCATGGCACTAAAAGCTTCAACGCGCTCATGTTCGGTATCAAAAAAGTGGGTCCCGTCTTTTTGCTCCAGATAGCTGACATTTGCCCCACGACGTTTTAAGGCTTCGTAAAAATCAGCCGATTGTTTGTAAGACACCCGGGTGTCTTTAACGCCATGGATCAGCAATATTGGCTTTTTGATTGCGTCCAGATTGGACATCGCAGAGACGGCATCAAGCGCTGGCTTATTTGTTTCATAATCGCCGATCAAGGTGCGTTGTACGGCTTTCATCGCTTCATTGTTTGCTCCATCTGTACGTAGCATTGCTGCCAGATCTGAAATACCAGAGATCGCGATAAAACAATTGAACTTCGAACTGTCGCGGTAGCTGCCGACCATCGCTGCGTAGCCGCCGTAGCTGGCTCCGACGAAGCAGCTACGGCTGCTGTCGACATCAGGATTGGCTGCAACAGTTTGCAGAGCATCCATCAAGTCGTCTTGCATTTGTTTACCCCATTGCAGGTAACCGGCAGTCTCAAACTTATTACCAAAACCAGACGAACCACGAAAATTCACTTGCAACACAGCATAACCCAGAGAGCTGAAAAACTGCACAAATGGGTCAAAACCCTTGTTATCCCGGGCATGTGGGCCACCGTGCGGGAACAGAATAACCGGGGCGGCTTTGTCTTTATTTGGCGGCGTTGTCAGGTATCCACTCAGCGCTAAACCGTCGCGGCTTTTGAAGCTGAAATTATTGACTGATGGTAATTGCTTCTTTTCCAGATGCGGAAACTGACTGAACCAGAATGCCGCCTTTTTCGTGCTGAAATCGAGAGTTAAATACCGACCGGGTTGATTGTCCTTCACTGTGTAAATAACGACTCGCTGCCCATCGTCACTGTAGCTGGTGATGTATGCGTGGCGATCCGGAAACAGCCTCTTCACTTGTTCATTGTAATGCTGTTGTTGAGCGTCAATAAAACGCTGTTCAAAGAAGTCTTTGGTAAAGCCAAAGCCGATCAATTTGCCGGCTTTTTTGTAGGTGGCATCAATATCGTGGCCTGGGATTTGGTACAAAGGTCGGCCTATTTCAGCAGTTTTTAAATCAACTTCGGCCAGGTAATTAAAATCACTTTGATAATCCGTGTTTACTAATACTGATTTGCCATCTTCTGACAGGCCGACTGGATTAAAATCAATGTCCCCCGAAATATCAATGGTCCGGAGCGATTGCCACATAGCATCAGGTGCGCTTTTGTATTCCACACTCAGGGTTTGCTGTTTGAGTACTGTTGAAAAACGCACGTTGCCGGCGCGGTCCGTGGCAAAACCTGCCCGGTTGCCAGCACCACTTTCGATTTTGCTGAATTTGCTGTCGTACACATTCACTTTGAAAACGCCATAACCTTTATCACGTTCGTCATAAGCTGTGACCAGCACATGATCGTTATCATCGGCCAGATCATTCAACAAATGTGTGCTTTGCAGACCTGTCATGGCACTGTGTTCAGCTTTTTTATAAATCGACTGGTTCTTGATTTCGAGCAGTTCAGACCCATCTGCATTGACCGCATACATGGTATGGAAGCGATAAAACCGGCCTGACAGATATTCAGCACGGCTGGCGTTGATCAATAACCGCTTGGGATTGACCCAATCGACAGATTCGATTCTGTCCGAAGTAAACTTCAGGCTGACAACCGGCGTGGTTTCATGTTGGCCAAATAGGGATGTCATGACCACTTGTTTGCCATCGACCTGAAAAATTCCGGCGACAAATTGGCCATCCGGTGAGATAGATACCCCGGTCACTAATGGCATTTTACCGAACAGTTTTGCGCTATCTGTTGCTGTAGCATCGACGTTTGTGCTCAAGCAGGCGCAAATGAGCCAAAACAGCCTTGTTTTCATGGGTATTGTCCTTTTGTCAATGAGTGGAGGATGTAGCATTCATTGACAATGTTATACCAATAAAATCAAGTGAAAATAAAATGATAAATATTTGATAAATTTTCGGGGTTTGGCGGGCGAAAAATAGCAGCCTGACAGGTTCAGGCTGCTGCTGGGGTCGTTAGACAAATAACTGTTTGATTTCGTTGAACGACGCCACAAATTCTGGCGCCCGGTAGAATTCATTTGAAGGGATTAGTCCGAGTTCGACATAAGGTGTCAGCAAATCGGCTGTTTCACCGGCGGCATGATAACGACCCTGTTTAATCGCAGCTATCCGGATGAAATCAACATAAGAAGGGTGCTTCGGTTGATAGTCAGCATGATCCCAATGTTCTGCGACTTCGATCAACTCGTCCGGGAAACCCCAGGAACGCAGAATAGTGGAGCCAATAGGGCCGGCAATAGAAGCTGTCGCTTGTTTAACAAATTCTTCGTTGCAAAACTCATCATACTGTTTTTCTGCTTCGGTTAAAATCGGCAACGCGCCGATGTTATGCACCAACCCAGCCAGGGTCATAGTGTCAAAATTCACGGCTGTATATTTATAGTTTGAATTATATTGTTGCATCGCAGCCAGAGCAAAGGCCGTCAGTTCGAGTGTTTCTGCCCAGACTTTATCCATATACTTTTTGATCATTGGACTTTTCGATACAAACAATTGCTCCATTGCCATCGCCGTCACCACGTTTTTGATGTAACGCAGGCCGATTCGGGTCGTTGCCTGTTGCAGCGTATTCACGTGGACGCCGCGACCGACGAAGGCACTGTTGGCAATTTTCATGATCCGGGCAGATAAGGCCGGGTCATGTGAAATCATCTCGGCCATTTTGCTTAAGTTGACGTCAGGATCTTCCGCAAGTTTACGGATTTTTAACGCAATTTCCGGCAGACTTGGCAAAACCAGCGTATCAGTGCGGACTTTTTCAATCAGAATAGTTAATAAGGCGTTTTGAACTGTCATAAATAAGAACCTTGTAACGAATGTACACAGAAGATGTGGGGCGCGATTAGAATGATTATTGTCTAACTCAACGCGCTTTCACAGCCGGATAATAAAAAAATTATAAAAAAAGCTGCACTTTACCTAATTAAAAACAGCTGTCAGATCATTTGCTTAGTTCAAGTTGAGCGACTGGACCAGTATTGGAAACTTTTAAAACTTATCGAGTAACCGCCGATGATATTGGCCAACGTCCAGCGTCAGGCCACAGGCGCGGATTTTATGTTCAAGCTGGATAAGTTCTAGTTCAAGTTCTTGCAAATTTAAAAGGTTATCATCGAGTTGCCACAGTTGCTTTGAGCCTTGCAGGTTATACAGCATCACCAGCATAGCGTCCGGGTCCTGAGCTTCAATAGCCTTTTTTAGTACCGCCAGCTTACGATTGATTAGGTTGAGTTCCTGCTTTAAATCCCACACATAAGCCACTTCATAAAAATAGCGCGTGCCCTTCAGGCGGTGCAGACACCAGGCCGCGATCGCTCCGCCGGTACAGACCCCCAGTAAATTCAGATAGAAATTCTGGCCTTGTGCTGCACCAAACCAATACACCAATGCGGCGGAAATGCCCACGCCTAAGGCTGAAAACACAGCAACAGCACAGACAATCACCATATTGAGGTGACTCCTGTAGGTATTTTTGTCGATATCAACCAATTGCATAGCGCTTACGAATTCCTGTTCATTAAAAGCCTGCCCATTCAGTCAATTGTTCCTGCTGATACAGCTGTCGCCAGCTCGGTCTGGCCCGGACCAAATCAGCCAGTCGCTGCAAGGCCGGCCAGGCCAGCGCGGTTTGCGGCATATTGCGTGACCAGCGCATATACATAGTCAGCATTAAATCGGCGGCACTGAAAGTATCACCGAGCAAATAAGGGCCGTGCTGGCTAAGCTGGTCATCGAGCTGTTGCCAGAGCGCCGAAATATTGTGTTGCAGCTGCTGACGTAAGCCCTCGGGATATTGCTCCATACCGAGGTCAGCCGGGTAAAACCATAAGCGAAATTGTGGGGCCAGATTGTTAGTTAAAAAAGCAATATGTTGTAAAAATAACGCGCGGTCGGCGCTGCCAGTTGCCGGCGCCAGTTGCTGATGTTTTTCTGTCAGATAAAGCAAAATGGCTGCAGATTCAAACAAAGTTACTGCACCGTCAACTAAGACCGGCACCCGGCCTTGCGGGTTTAAACGGCGAAATTCAGCTGATTTTTGCTGATTGGTGGCAAAGTCGAGAGGAATCAATTCAACCGGCTGTTTGAGCTCAATAAGTAACTGATGGATGACCATACTGGCAGTGCCAGGGGAGTAAAACAGTTTATACATGGTCAAGGCTTCCATTGCGGTCAGTGAGTCTATTCTTGCTGAAGCCAATCTTATTGTAAAGCCGCTGATAAGATTTTAAATCTGCAATAATAAGTATTTGAATTTAAATAATTATGTAACGAAATTGGCTGGATTTATCAATTTCGAATAATTTGTCACGAATTTTCCAGAATCGACCGTCTTTTTGGGCGATCACCACGGTTGGTGGCTGCAGGCGGTGTAACAAGGCGTCCAGTTGCAACACTGTATTGGCCATAAAAGGCCTGTGACGGTCGGTGATAAACGGGGGCAGTACCTGCCGGCATAGTCGCTGAATTTGACTGCGGCTGGTGATGCGAAAAAACTCCTGTAATTGCTGGCCATCCGCATCCAGATACCGCAGTCGCAGCCTTGGCTGGCCTTGCGCATCGGTTTCGGTTACTGCTTCCAGCCGGTTCGGATATAAAATCAGTGCGTCTTTGAGCTTCAGCGCATCCTGCAATTTTTTATCTGGGTCGACCAACACCAGCCCACAGGCTCGGCAACTGCGCGCTGCAATATCGTGCTCGGTACCACATTCCGGGCAGAAACGGGCCTTAAAACGAAAACCACAAGCCACCGGCTGTTTTTGCTCGTCCAGCCGCATTCCCTGACATTGCCGGCCATAGTGTTCCAATACCAACCCATCCGGGTTTTGTTTACCCCAGAACTGGTTAGGATACTGGCACAGTGGACAAGGCACAGTGACTTGCACTGACTGGCTGTCTGGCGGCGGTGGTCCCGGGTCGTTACTATATAAATCGTATAAATTGCCAGCGTAATCCAGTACCAGGCAATCGGTTTTGCCTGGTGACAAACGCAGACCACGGCCAACAATTTGCTGGTACAGGCTGAGGGATTCAGTCGGGCGCAAAATCGCAATCAGGTCAACGTGCGGCGCATCAAAACCGGTGGTCAGTACTGCGACATTGACCAGATACTTTAGTTGCTGCTGTTTAAATTGCTCCAAAAGCTGTGCGCGTTCTGATGACGGCGTTGCCGACAAAATCAGTGCGCTCTGGTGGGCGGGTAATAGCGCCAGGATCTCCCGGGCATGCGCGCTGGTTGCAGCAAATATCATCACGCCACGGCGGTTTTTCGCGTATTGCTGCACTTGCGCGATGATTTGCGGCGTCACTCTTTTGTAGTGATTAATCACCTGATTGAGTTCCGCCTCGCGAAAATGGCCGTTGTTGGCAGGTTTCAGGCCGGTAAAATCATAGCTCAGCACGGCGCAATCGAGTCGGGTCGGTGGTGTCAGATACTGGCGCTGCAGCAAGACGCGAATTGACAGTTCAAAAATGCACCAGCGAAAAAAGCAGTCGGCGTCACCGCGCACGGCACCTTGATAATGAAACTGATAAATAAAACCCTGGCCCAGCCGGTAAGGGGTCGCAGTGAGTCCCAGTACTTTTAGACCTGAATTTTGCTGCTGCAGGTGGCTAATCACTGTGCGGTAACTGCTGTCCGCTGCCAGCGGTACCCGGTGGCATTCGTCAATAATCAGCAAGCTAAACTCATCGCTGAAGTCAGCGAGGTTACGGCTGACGGATTGCACTGAAGCAAAAATCACTTGCTGGCTGGTTTGTTTCAGACCTAGACCGGCAGCGTAGATGCCGCCTGCAAGGCCATAACTTTGATATTTTTGCTGGTTTTGGCTGACCAGTTCTTTGACATGCGTCAGCACCAGCACCCGGCCACGGGCCAGCCGTGCCAGCTCTGCAATGACCAGACTTTTACCGGCGCCTGTCGGCAACACCAACACCGCCGGGTCGGACAGCCGGCGGAAATATTGCAGCACGGCCGTCACAGCCTGCTGCTGATAGTCGCGAAGCTGAAAGGGTAACGCCGGGCGGGGATTGTCAGCAGCAGTGATGGCCGGCACAGACGCTGCCGGTGCGGGCCCCGTTGTTGCTGACATGGCTGCAGCGCGCGCTGCGCTGCCGTCCTGTTCTGTCACTGATTAGTTCAGGCCTTTATGGCTGAAGGCAATGGCTTTGTCGGCAACAAAACCGGCTTTAATGCCTTTTTGCTCATCGCCCCAAACACAACTGCGGGTACCAATCACTTCTTCGCAGCTGTTGGCGTCACCGATGATAGCGCTGACTTCCTGATAACTCATGCCGACTTTGAGCTGATTGTAATTTTCCATCGACAATTTGCCGCAGGCGGCTAATAACAACAGCGCGGCTAACGGAACTAATTTCTTCACGGGCTGACTCCTTCGCCTGCATCAGGCGTAGCGGGTGGGGTAAAACGGCGGATTTGCAAAATCAGACCAAACCTTGGATGGTCGAGATAATGGATTTCGCCAAGTAATAAACGCACACTATCTTTGACATAAATCGTGTTCAGACGCTCGTTATTATTGGCATCCGTGACCAGCTGACGCAGATTAAATTCAGTATCGGCAAACAACATGCGTTCATTGTATGGCTGGATAATGCCGTCTAATTGCCAGACCTGCTGCGGCAAACCGTGCACGACCTGTGCCTGCTCGTCGCGGCTGAGCTGCTGTGCCTGCTGCAATTGTTGATAGGTTTGCTCAATGGCGGCTTGCAGATTCGGCGTCGCCGCAAGCATATCGCTTTGTTCGGTCTTCAACAGTCCCTGATAGTCAAATTTCGGGCTGAAACGCTGGCCGGCAAAAAAACGCAGGCTGGTACTGCGGCGTTTCACGCCTAGCGACTGACGCCAGGCGGTATGTAATAACAATTTATGGCCTGCTCTGTGGCCAAGTTGCCAGGCCAAATCTTTGAGCTGAAATGTGGTGTCGTCCAGCAGATAAGGCGTTGCCTGGTGCTGCAACGGTACTGAAGGCTGCGGTATCACCGGCAACAAGCTGGGGCCGTCGACCTGATTGTCGTCATCGTTGGCTAAAAGCTTTGGGCCTTGTACTATGAGCTGTTGCGGCTGGTTGCGGCGGCAGCTGAGCGGCCATTGCAACAAGGGTTCGGCCGGGAACACGCCGCTGTACTGTTGCAGTTGCTGTTCCGCCTGTTGAATTTCATCAAACCAGGGCTGCGGCTCTACACCGGCCAAACGGTCTTCTGCCGCCAGCAAGCTTTCGCTTTTTTCCTGACACGCAGGCAAAGCGCTTTGCAGTGCGCGGATATCCGGCTGATACAACGGCTTCAGCAAATCCAGACTACGGTGCACCGGGATAGCGGTGACACGCTCGTCAAATTTCTCCAACGTGCTGCTTAAACTGCCGCGTTCAAAAGCGATCAGCTCAATTTCAAACCAGGGATCACTGTTAGCCTGACTGAGACTGGTTTGTGCCTGTGCGGAAATTGCTGCACAAAAACCAAGGCCAGCCACAGTAAAACTGACAACAAGGCGACTTAACAAAGTTTTGTTCATGGTCCACTTCACTGACTGTTGGCCTGAAAATCGGCCAGCATCGATTTTAACAAAGCGAGCCGCTCAGAGCTGCCCGGGGTTTCAATATTAAAGCGCAGCTTCTGGCCGCCTTCGAGTTTATAAATGCGCGATTGCGTCTGGATCAGCCGGATAATATAAGCCGGTGCCACTTTAGTGCGCTCAGCAAATTCCACCAGACCGCCTTTGGCATTCATCTCAATGCGACGAATACCAAGGTGCTGCGCGACCTGCCGTGCCTGTGTCAGCGCGACCAGATGTTTGGCTGCGTCCGGTAACAGGCCAAAACGGTCAATCAGTTCGACCTGAATTTCATCCAGTTCCTGCGCATCTTTGCAACTGGCGAGGCGTTTGTAGAAGGATAAGCGCAGGCTGACGTCCGGAATAAACTTATCGGGTAGCAGCGCCGGAATTTTTAAATCCAGTTCGGTTTGCTGGCTCAGCATCATGTCGAGACTCGGTTCACGGCCTTCTTTGAGTGCCTGTACGGCTTCTTCCAGCATTTCCATGTAGAGCGTAAAACCAACCGATTCAATCTGACCGCTTTGGTCATCGCCGAGCAGTTCGCCGGCACCGCGGATCTCTAAATCGTGGCTGGCAAGGGCAAAACCAGCGCCCAAATCTTCCAGGCTGGAAATAGCTTCTAACCGTTTTTGTGCATCCACAGTTAACCGTTTCGGTGGTGGCGTCAGCAAATAGGCATAGGCCTGATGATGTGAACGGCCGACGCGGCCACGCAGCTGGTGCAGCTGAGCCAGACCAAAATTATCAGCACGGTTGATAATGATGGTGTTAGCGGTCGGCACGTCGATACCGGTTTCAATGATGGTGGAACACAATAGCAGGTTAAAGCGCTGATGGTAAAAATCGGCCATCACCCGTTCCAGTTCGCGCTCCGGCATCTGGCCATGGGCAATGCCAATGATGGCTTCCGGCACCAGGGTTTGTAAGTCAGTGGCGGTCTTTTCGATACTGGCGACGTCATTGTGCAGAAAATACACCTGACCGCCGCGCAGAATTTCCCTGAGCACCGCTTCGCGCACGAGGCCGTTTTCATATTCACGCACAAAGGTTTTCACCGCGAGCCGGCGCGCCGGTGGTGTGGCGATGATGGATAAATCCCGCATGCCGGATAACGACATATTCAGCGTGCGCGGAATAGGGGTGGCGGTTAAGGTCAGAATGTCGATATTGGCGCGCAGTGCTTTAATTTTTTCTTTCTGCCGCACACCAAACCGGTGTTCTTCGTCGACGATTAAAAGCCCGAGTTCACGGAATTTAATATCGTCCTGCAGCAATTTATGCGTGCCAATCAGGATATCGACTTTACCGGCTTCGGCGTCGGCCAGAATAGCTTTTTGCTCTTTGGCGCTGATAAACCGCGATAACACTTCCACCCGTACTGGCCAGTTGGCGAAACGGTCGCGGAAATTTTCAAAATGTTGCTGCGCAAGCAGCGTGGTAGGCACCAGAATGGCGACCTGATGGCCGTCATCGACCGCTACAAAGGCAGCGCGCATCGCGACTTCTGTTTTACCGAAGCCGACATCACCACAAACCAGCCGGTCCATCGCACGAGGCGCCTGCATGTCGCTGAGCACTGCATTAATCGCATCGAGCTGGTCGGCGGTTTCTTCAAAGGGGAACCCATCGGCAAAGCGTGAATAAGACTCGGCATTAATCTTAAAGCCATAGCCTTTTTGACTGGCGCGCAGCGCATAGACATCAAGCAATTCGGCCGCAACATCGCGGACTTTTTCTGCGGCTTTGCGCCGTGCTTTGTCCCAGGCGTCGTGACCGAGTTTGTGCAGCGGTGCATGTTCTGGCTCAGTGCCGGAATAACGGCTTAATAGATGCAGCGCCGACACCGGCACATACAGTTTGCTGCCGCCGGCATATTCGATAGTGACAAACTCCGCGACAATGCCGGCCGCTTCTAATACCTGTAAACCCAGATAACGCCCAACGCCATGCTGCAAATGCACAATCGGCTGACCAATAGATAACTCGGCCAGGCTGCGGATAATGGTTTCGCTGGAGATTTGCTGGCTGTGTTTACGCCGCCGGCGTTGACTGACTTTCTGGCCAAACAGTTCGTTTTCGCTGATGAGCGCCAGCGGCGCCGGTAAGCGCAACTCGACGCCTTGTTCCAGTGCGCCGACTGTGATGGCGACATCAGTGTCGCTGCCAAGCACCGCCTGTAAATCCGGCAGCTGGCTCAGTCGGATGCTGCTTTTATGCAGTAATTGCAGCAGGCTTTCGCGCCGGCCTTCGGATTCCACCAAAAAAACGGCTCGGCCTTGTTGCTGCTTGATAGTGCTGAGGTACTGCTTGAGCGCGCCGAGTGGCTCGGCCAGCTGATGATTGACGGTTAAATCCGGCAATACTGCGGCTGGCGCGTTGTTACTGCCGGCTTTTTGCGGTAACTCGGCCCGCGACAAGCGAATGCGGCTGTAGGCCTTTTGCAGGCCAAACAGCTCCTCGACACTGAAATACAGCTCTTTGGGCTGCAAAATCGGCCGCAATAGGTCAATAGATCGGTCCTGATAGCGGTTTTGTACATCTTGCCAGAAGCGCTGCGCACTGGCTTCTAAATCACCGAAGGCCAGAATGCGCGTGGCATCCGGCAGATACGAAAACAACGAACCGGTTTTCTCGGCAAACAGCGGCAGATAATATTCAATACCGGCCGGCAGTGCGCCACTGCTGACTTGCTGATATAGCGATTCTTTTTCATTACGTTGCTGGAAACGTTCGCGGTAACGGCTGCGAAAACGTTCGATGGCGGTTTTATCGAGCGGAAACTCATGTGCCGGTAACAACTCGATGTGTTCTACCTGCGCTACAGTACGCTGATTGTCCGGATCAAAAGTGCGCAGACCGTCAATTTCATCGTCAAAAAAATCAATGCGATAAGGCAGGGGGCTGCCCATCGGGTATAGGTCGAGCAAAGAGCCGCGCACCGAAAACTCGCCGTGTTGCATCACTTGTTCGACCGCGCGATAACCGGCCTGTACCAGCTGTTGACGCAAGGTGCCTAAGTCCAGCCGCTGGCCTTTCTTCAGCAATAAACTTTGTTGCTGCAAATGCTCCGGTGCGGTTAAGCGCAGCATCAAGGTGCTGATTGGTACCAGCACCAGGCCGTGAGTCACTGCCGGTAACTGATACAGCGTGCGCAGGCGCTGTGAAATAATATCCTGATGCGGTGAAAACTGATCGTACGGCAGTGTTTCCCAGTCCGGGAAGCTGAAGACAGGCACAGTCTGCGCCGGGTCAGCGGCGGCGAAAAACACCGAGAGTTCCTGTTCCAGCCTCAGCGCTGTTGGCGTGTCCGGCACTATCAGCAGGTACAGTGCCGGTTGTTGTTGCACCAGTTCACTGATCGCAAGCGGCAGCGCGGCGCCAATCAGATTACCCCAGTGTAATAAGTCGGTCTGTTGTTTAATTTGTGGCAGCGTCAACAAAGCCATCAGTGCAGGTTTCCGTGTCAAACTTTTAAACTAGCGCCAGCACGCGGGCTGGCGGACATCAGGCACATGAAGTGCCAGGCGCACACCGTGGCGCGCCGCAGATACAATCTTGCAAAAGGCCACAGCGCTGTCAGGACTGCCCTTGCTGCTGACGCATTTCGGCTTTTCGTTTAAGCTGGCGTGACTGCTGATGCAAACTGGCGCGCACGATCAGCTCGCGGTCTTGCTCACGCAGATGGGTATAAGTCGTGCGAATACGGAATTGTTCGCCGACAGGTTCAACGCCAATGACGCGTACCAGTGTAAAGACGGCGCCGTCATTGTGTTCCAGAAACATTTTGACTTCCAGTAACTGGCCTTCGGCATAGGGCGAGCTGTGGTCGAAACACAAGGCGGAACCACCGTAACTATGGCTGTAACAACGGTATTGCGGGTCATCCTGCATCAGCAGAATGTAGCGCATCATGCCATCAATTTTGCGCGCCTGAATACGCAGGTACAAGGCCAGTTCCTCGGCCATATCACCGAGGCGGTTCAACGATTTTAATGCCGATTGTTCCAGCATCACTTGTTCACCGGCCATCAGAAAGGGTTCCGGGATCAATCGTTCAAAGCTGCGCTCATCCGGTTCATCACCGGTAAAAGGTTTTACGTTGATACGGATGTCGTGTTCGATAATGAAATAATCGTTGTATTGGTCTTTCAACAGGTTCAGTTGAGTTTGGTCCATGCTGCACCGCGCTTGTAAGCGCCCCCGTTTATCTCTATGATTCCGCTACTTTATCACTTTGCATGGCTGAAGTCCTGAGAAAAGGATGCAAGTTCCGGTTTCATTATTCATAGGGTTACGTTACAGCCAGAGCCGTAAAGGTAATGCCTTTCTGTCCTTTATCACCTTGTTTTCAGTCGCCGGGATTTTTCTTGGTGTATTGGCATTGACCGTGGTCAGTTCGGTGATGAATGGCTTTGAAGGTGAGCTGAAAAAACGCATTTTGGGCGTGATCCCGCATTTAATCGTGCAAAGCAACAACACCGCAGTACCGGCGGCTCTGCCGCAACAGTTTCCGGCGATTGCGCAAATCAGCCCGTTTTTACAAAGCGAAGCATTAATCCAATCCAGTAAAGATTTAACCGGCGCTATGTTGCAGGGGGTTGACGTCAATGCCTTGCCAACGTTTTTGCAGCAATCATTGCAGCAAGGTGACTGGCAGGAATTTGCGGCCAGCCGTTATCAGGTGGTGCTTGGCAGTGCACTCGCTGACAAACTGCGGGTCCAGCTTGGTCAGCAGATCCGGCTGATGTTACCGACCGGCGGCAGCTATACGCCCCTTGGCTGGATGCCGCGCCAGCGTAATTTCACCGTCGCCGGTATTTTTGATACCGGCTCTGAAGTCGACAAAGTGGTGGTGCTGCTGCGTTTGCAAGACCTGCAGAAACTCACAGGCAACAAAGACAGCGCCTGGCGCATCAGCTTACACGATGCGTTTTTAGCACCGCAGTTACAAGCAGAACTGAGCAAAGTGGATGGCGTAACAGCCGTCACCGACTGGCGGCAAAGCCACGGCAAACTGTTTTCTGCAGTGGCGATGGAAAAAGCGATGATGTGGCTGATGTTACTACTGATTGTGGCGGTGGCTGCTTTTAATATCGTCTCAGCGCTGGTGATGATGGTGACCGAGAAACAACGCGAAGTGGCCATCTTAAAAACGCAAGGTATGACCAATCAGCAACTGTTTTATGTGTTTGCCGCGCAGGGGATGAGCCATGGCGTGACAGGCGCAGTGACCGGTGCAGTTGCCGGCGTGTTGCTCACGCTGAGTTTAAACGACCTGCTGGCGCTGCTGGGTTTACAGCTGGTGCAGGGCATGGCGTTACCGGTCATTCTGCAGTGGACAGACGTGCTGCTGATCATGTTGTCAGCCGTGTTGCTGACCGCATTGGCAGTGATTTATCCGGCCTGGCGCGCAGTTCAGGTTGAACCGGCCGCAGTGCTGCGTGACGAATAACAGACAGGCAAAAAAATCATGATGTTACGCTGTGAAAATCTCTGTAAAAGCTACCGCGATGGCGCCCATGTCACGCCGGTACTTCATCAGATCAATTTACAGGTGCCGGCAGGCCAGATGGTGGCGATTGTCGGCAGCTCTGGTTCAGGTAAAAGTACCTTATTGCATATTCTCGGGACTTTAGATCAGGCTGACAGCGGTGAGCTGATCCTCGCCGGTCAGAAAATTTCTGCGTTAAACCCAACGCAAAAAGCGCAGCTGCGTAATCAGCAGCTGGGGTTTATTTATCAGTTCCATCATCTGCTGATGGATTTTACCGCTGAAGAAAACGTCGCAATGCCGCTGTTCATTCGCGGTGTGGCGCAAAGTGATGCGCTGCACAAAGCCCGCCAGATGTTGGAACGGGTGGGCTTGGGACATCGCCTGACCCACCGGCCGTCAGAGCTCAGCGGCGGTGAACGTCAGCGTGTCGCCATTGCCCGCGCTGTAGTCGGCGAGCCTTCACTGATCCTGGCGGATGAACCGACCGGCAATCTGGATCATCAGACCGCGGAGAGCATTTATCAGCTGATGCGTGAACTGAACCGCGATTTGGGCACCAGTTTTATTGTGGTGACGCATGACCCGGATTTGGCGGCAAAACTCGACCGTCAGCTGTACATGCGTGACGGCAAATTAGGAGAGCTGCATGGCTAGCCTGTCCTGGCAGCTGGCACAGCGTTATCGCCACACCCGATCCAGCAGCGCATTTATTCGTTTTATTGCCGCGTCTTCCACCTGGGGCATTGGCCTTGGCGTGGCTATTTTAATTCTGGCGTTGTCAGTGATGAATGGCTTTGAACAGGCGCTGGAGCAAAAACTGCTGAATGTGATTCCGCATGTTGAACTACAGGCCGTTGATAAACCTATTGCCAACTGGCCGGCGAAAATACAGCATTTGAGCAGTCAGCCAGGCGTCGTTGCTGCCGCGCCTTATATCCGCACTGACGGTTTGTTACGTGCACAGGGCAAAGTCAAAGCCATTGCGGTGCGCGGCATCGATTTAGCCTATGAAAGTGGTATCAGTCAGCTTGACCAGTTTGTCAAAAGCGGAGCCCTGAGTGAGCCAACCGGCCAACAGGTAATTTTAGGCGAGGGCGTGGCCAAAGAACTTGGCGTCAAAGTCGGGGAACAAGTGCAGCTGATGTTACCTGAGCTTACTGAACAAGGTGATTTAGCCGGCCAAAAAAATGTTTTACTGGAAGTCATCGCCATCGTGGGCATTGGTGGACAACTCGATTATCAGCAAATCTGGGTGCAGCTCGATGCACTGGGCGACTGGCTAAAAATGCCTGCGGGCACAGTGCAGGGTTTTGCGTTTAAGATTCAGGATATCTTTCAGGCCGGCAATCTGGCGCGCGAACTTGGTAACCAGGCCACCGACTATGTCTACATGCTGGACTGGTTCCGTACTCAGGGCCACTTATATCAGGACATTCAGATGGTACGCAGCATTTTGTATCTGGTGCTGGCGCTGGTGATCAGTGTGGCCTGTTTTAACATCGTCGCGACGCTGGTGATGGCGGTGCGGGAAAAAGAAGCCGATATCGCCATTTTGCTAACCATGGGCACAAATCCTGCGGTGCTGGTCCGGGCTTTTATCTGGCTGGGTTGGCTCAATGGTGTTAAAGGCACTTTATGGGGCGCGCTGTCTGGACTGGCATTAGCCTGGCAGATTGAGAATATTTTTGGCTTGGTTTCCAGCCTGCTCGGACGCAGTTTACTCGACCCGACGATCTATTTTATTGACACTTTGCCTGCACAAATCCAATGGCCGGATGTGCTGTTGACGGTCAGTGTGGCGCTGGTATTGAGCCTGCTGGCGACTATTTATCCGGCGCGCCGCGCCGCCCGTGTTGAGCCGGCACAAGTGCTGGGGCAGTATTAAAGGCGCTACAATTTTGCCGCAGCAGCCGGGTTTTACCGGCGCAAGCGGGCTTTGACACGGCGCTGGCGCAAATGAAAGTGCCAAATTCGCGCCGACAACGGCCAGCTGAGTAGCGCCGACAAACAACCTAACACCACAGAGCCGGTCAATAGCGGCACACCCACCTGATGCAGCGAAGCGGCCAGCCATTGCCAGCTGGCTTCAAACACAAAATCCTGCGCCGGCATCTGTAAAATCATCACACCAGCCTGATAACCAGCCACAATCAGCAGCGGCAAAGTCAACGGGTTATTCAGCCAAACCAGGCCAAGCGCCAGCGGCAAATGTGCCTGAAAGCGGATTGCAAGTGCTGCAGCCAGTACCATCTGAATCGGCAGTGGCAGCCAGGCGCAAAACAAGCCGACCACGCAGGCACGCTGCAGGGAACGACGCCGCAAGCGCCACAAGGCGGTGTTGTTGAGTCTGGGACCAAATTTCTGTAACCAGGCTTGCTGGCGTAGCATCTCTGCGTCAGGTAGCTGCCAGAAGCGGCGGGAAGCGGATTTGGGTTTCATCGGCGAGGGCTATTCCGCGGGTTTGTGGCGCTCGGCTCTTTTGCGCCAGGCGCGGCGCACCGCGATGATCCAACACCAATCGATTAAAAACCAGGCCGCGGTTGACACCATTGCCGCAAATATCAGACTACCGACTAAAAAAGGTTTACCAACCGAGTCGATACTGGCGATCAGCCATTCAAAGGTGGCGTGAAACTCGACATTTAGCGGCGGCATACCCAGTACCCAGGTACCAATGTTGTAGCAAATGTAAAAAATTGGTGCCATGGTGAAGGGGTTGGTCAGCCAGCATAAGGCTACGGCGATCGGGATATTACAGCGAAAAATAATCGCCAGCGCGGCCGCCAACACAGTCTGGCCCGGCATCGGCATCAGCGCGGCGAATAAGCCGGCTGCAAAGGCGCCCCGGGCAGAACGGCGGTGCAGATGCCACAGATTGCCGTCGTGCAGGAATTTGCCAAAGATCTGCATCGATTTATGATTTCTGATCAGATCTGGATCTGGCAGGTATTTTTTAATAAAGTTCTTAGCCATTACATCTCATTAACCAAATTGAAACATGGAACGTTTTAGCTTTGGTGTCTTGGCCGCAGCGTTGCTGGCGTTGTGGCTGGAGCAATTGCCGCCGTTACGTCCGCTGGCTCTGGTCTGTCTGGTTGCGCTGCTTGCGGTGCCGCTGCTGAGTGCCGGGGTGCGGCGTTATCATGCCTGTTTATGCGGCGCGCTGGTTTATCTGCTTTGCCTGAGCTGGCAGCTGCAACAACATCAACACATTAGTACACAACTTGTAGCCGAGCATACCACAGAAGTTTGTGGCCGAGTGGTCAGTCTGCCGCGTCAATTCGTCGAAAATAGTCGTTTTGTCTTGCAGTTGAGTGACGACTGCGCAGAAAAAACACAAGTAGCGGCCGGCCGGCTGTTAGAAGTGCGTTGGTATGCCGAAGCCGGGAAGGTATTACCTGGTATCAAAGCCGGCCAGCTCTGGCGTTTACCGGTGAAATTCAAGGCCGTGCGGGGCCTCGCCAATCCGGGTAGCCCCTGGCGCGAAGCCAATGCCCTGGTCGATGGCATCGTTGCGGTTGCGACTGTACGAACCGACAAAGCAGCAGCGCTATTGACTGATACGCCCAGCCTGCGTCAGCAGCTGGCCGATCGTTTTGCGGCTTGCTGTCAGCATTATGCGGCTTATCCGTTGTGGCTGGCGCTGACCATTGGCGACCGGCCGTTCAGCGATGAACTATGGCTTGGTGTGCAACACGCCGGCATGGCGCATTTGCTGTCGATTTCCGGTATGCATATCGCGTTATTATTTGGCTTGTGTTTGCTGACTAAACCACTGTGGGCGCGGCTCGCTTTGCCCGAACTCTGGCGCAGTGCGACTTTATGGGTGTTTGCTCTGCTAATTGCCTGGGGATATGCCGCGCTCGCAGGCTTCGCCATTCCGACACTGAGGGCGGTGTTGACCTTGTCACTGCTGGTACTGCTGCGGCTTTGCTGGCGACGGGTGTCCTTGTGGCAGCTCAGCTGGGGGCTGAGTGCTGCGTTACTGCTGCTGTGGCCATTCTGGTTGTTGAGTTTTAGTTTTTGGTTGTCGGCGCTGGCGTTGGCGCTGTTGGCGTTATTGGAGTGGCAGCAACCACTCAGACCCGGCCTTTGGCCGCTGTGTCGGCGCTTTGCCAGTTTTCAGCTCGGCTTTAGTTTGTTGTTATTGCCCGTTGGCTTGTTGTTGTTCCAAGGCGTGGCGCCTTTTGCGCTCTGGCTGAATGTATTGTTGTTGCCGCTCATGACAGTGTTGGGTGTTCCTGTTTTATTGCTGCTGTTTAGCTGGTTATGTCTGGCCGGCGCTGTGCCTGCGCTTGCCTGGCAAGGGCTGGATTTATTGTATTGGCCATTACTGCAGGCTTTACAGTGGGCTGCTTTGGCCGATGGTTGGTGGAGTGTACCGGCGCTGCCCTGGTATGGTGCCTTGTTGCTGTTACCGCCTGTGCTGCTTGGCTGGTTTTGCCGCGGACCCTGGCAGTGGGCGGCATTACCGCTGCTTATGCCGTTATTGTTTTTACCGCAGACGCCTGTTTTGAGTGCATTTATGCATGCGAAAAAAGAGGCGGACCCGCTGTATTTTCATCTGCTGGATGTCGGGCAGGGCAGCAGCGCTGTGCTACAGCAAGGTGAACATGCGATTTTGTTTGACTTAGGGCCTGCCTATGGTGCCGTCAGTGCCACCCGTCAGGTGGTGTTGCCGTTTTTACGCTACCTCGGTATCCGTCAGCTCGATTATGTCGTGGTGAGCCATGACGACAGCGACCATAGCGGTGACTGGCCGCTGCTGCGTTCGCGTTATCCAAAAGCGGTGTTGGTTAGCGATATCCGCCGGCTCGCGCCCAGATTTCACTGTCTGGACTTGCCGTCACTCTGGCGCGGTGTACGGTTGCAGGCATTCCGGGCTGGCCGTTATCAAGCCGAACCCAGCAACGAAGATTCCTGCGCTGTGCTGATTGATACCGGCCGCTTTAGGTTGTTATTGCCGGGGGATTTGGGCAGGCGTGAAATGGCTGTCGCCGCAGCCATTACGGGGCAATTCGACGGTATTGATGTACTGGTGCTCGGTCATCACGGCAGTAAAACAGCCAGTAGTCTGACTTTTTTGCAGGCGTTAAATCCAAAGCTGGCGTTGGTCAGCAGTGGTTTTCAGAATCAGTTTGGACATCCCTCAGCAGACACCCGGGCACGGCTGAGTCTGCGGCAAATTCCTCTGCTTAACACGGCCGATAGTGGCACTGTGCGGCTGCATCTCAGTGCTCAGGCATTACAATACGAGCCATACAGACCGCGGCGGTTTGCGCGCTGGCTGGAAAAATAGCCGGGCAGATGCTGAAACCCGTTCATTAAACAGGTAGAATGCCAGGGTTTTGTTATTGTCAGGAAAGCCATTTTGACCGCTCCCCAGCCATCGACGACTGCTACATTCCGCCGCCTTATGCGATATATGAAACCGTACCGTGGCGGTTTTATTCTGGCGACTTTTGGCATGATTGGTTATGCCTTAATTGATGCCTTGTTTATCGCCAAATTTGGCGATTTTATTGACCGCGGCATCGCCGAAAAAGACTACGACTATCTGGCCATGATCCCGCTTGCGTTGATCCTGATGTTTACCATTCGCGGTATTCTGAATTTTATCGCCACTTATTGCCTGCACTGGGCTGGCACTCATGTAGTAAAAGACCTGCGCCAGCAGCTGTTTGAGCACATGATCAAGCTGCCGGTCAGCTACCATGACCAGCACAGCACCGGCGAACTGATCTCCCGCATCACTTATGACGCTGAACAGATCAAACAGGCCTCGAGCAAAGCTTTAGCCGCTCTGCTGCACGAAGGTGCGCTGGTGATTGGTCTGGTTGTCGTAATGTTTTATAAAAGCTGGCAATTGTCGGCGATTTTCTTAATTATCACGCCGCTGATAGCCGTCATTGTTGCAACAGTGTCCAAACGTTTCCGTGATATCAGTAAACGCATGCAATCCTCGATGGGCAATGTGACCAGCAGCTCTGAACAAATGCTCAATGGTCACAAAGTGATTTTGGCTTTTGGCGGCGAGCAGCTGGAATCTGAACGTTTCGCCGGCGTTAATAACCAGAACCGGCAGCTGGATGTCAAACTCGAGTCGACCCGAGCCATGTCGGTGTCACTGATTCAGGTGATTGCTTCTTTTGCGGTGGCTTTTGTCGTCTATATGGCGAGCTTCCCTGAAATGCTTGAACAACTGACGCCGGGTATTTTTACCACCATCATCGTATCAATGACGATGTTGCTAAAGCCGCTGAAGCAGCTGACCACCATCAACGGCGAGTTCCAAAAAGGTATGGCGGCTGCGCAGTCCGTGTTCGCTGTGCTTGACCAACAACCAGAGCAAGATCATGGCACAGTGGAGCTGGAAAATGTGCGCGGCGCTTTGTCAGTGCAAGGTCTGAATTTTCAGTATCCGGGCCATGATCAGCTGGTGTTAAAAGACATCAATTTTGACGTCGAGCCCGGCCAGACAGTGGCATTGGTAGGACGTTCCGGTAGTGGCAAAACCACGATTTCCAGTTTGTTACCGCGTTTTTATGAAATCAGTCAGGGCGAGATCCTGCTTGATGGCCATCGGGTACAAGACTGCACGTTAAACAGTTTACGCCGCCAGATTGCCGTGGTGTCACAGCAGGTGGTGCTGTTCAACGATACAATCGCTAACAATATTGCCTATGCCTACCGTGGTGAATTAAGCCGCGAACAGCTGGAACTGGTGGCAGAAAAAGCCCATGTACTGGAATTTGCCCGTCAGTTGCCGGATGGACTGGATACCATGATTGGTGAAAATGGCGTGATGTTATCCGGCGGTCAGCGTCAGCGTATTGCCATAGCCCGCGCCTTATTAAAACAAGCGCCGGTATTGATTCTGGATGAAGCCACTTCGGCGTTAGATACTGAATCTGAACGTAAAATTCAGGCGGCCTTGGACGAGTTGCTGAAAAACCGTACCAGCATCGTTATCGCGCACCGGTTGTCGACCATTGAAAAAGCGGACTTGATCCTGGTGATGGATCAGGGCCGCATTGTCGAGCGTGGTACCCATCAAAGTCTGCTGGCGCAGGACGGCTATTATGCCAGCCTGTATAAAATGCAGTTTGGGGACAGCGTTTGAACGCGTTAGAGCGCAGCTGGTATCAAAAATTTGGCTGGAGCTGGTTGTTATTACCACTCAGTCTGTTGTTTGGCTTCCTCAGCGCCGCACGCCGGCTGGCGTTTCGTTTGGGCTTAAAAACGCAGCAGCGTTTACGGGTGCCGGTGGTGGTGGTCGGCAATATCAGCGTCGGCGGCACCGGCAAAACGCCGGTCACCCTACGTCTATGTGAATTGTTGCAAGCGCATGGCTGGAGGCCCGGTATTATCAGCCGCGGTTACGGCGTGAAATTATCCGCGCCGCGGCTGGTGCAACCGCATGACAGCCCGGCCGAATGTGGCGACGAGCCGGTGTTGCTGGCGCGTCGCTCTGGGTGTCCGGTAGTGATTTACCCAGACCGGGTGCAAGGTGGTGAATTTTTGTTGGCCACGACGGATTGCAATATCGTCATCTGTGACGATGGCCTGCAGCACTATGCGCTGGAGCGTGACCTTGAAATTATCCTGATTGACGCCAGTCGTGGCCTTGGTAATGGTTTGTTGTTGCCGGCCGGGCCATTACGTGAGGGCGCCTGGCGCCTGGCGCAGGCTGATGTGGTACTCAGCAATGGTGGGCAGGACGCACCTTTGTCTGGCAAGGTGCGTGGCAATTTTTATCTGCAACCAGGCGTGCCACAGCCGCTGCAACATGTTGACGCCGCGCTTGATAACGCCGTAGCGCTGCAGTTAGTCAGCGGTATTGGTAATCCGCAGCGATTTGCCGAGACAGTGCAAACAGCCGGTTTTCAGCTGGCTGGTCAGCATTGGTTTGCCGACCATCATCCGTTTACTGCGGCCGATTTCGAAACCATTCCAACGCCGTTGCTAATGACCGAAAAAGACGCGGTAAAGTGTCAGGCGTTCGCGAAACCGGGGTGGTTTTATCTGCCGGTGCAGGCGGTACTGCCAGAAAATGTGGAAAATTATATTCTTGAGCGTCTGCGCAAGACGCATTAATCAGGCAGCGAACGGCTGCCATGGAGAGTTCTGATGGCATTTAATATTGCGTTACTGGACATTATTGCCTGTCCTTTGTGTAAAGGCCGGTTAAAGCTGGATAAAGAACAGCAGCGGCTGATTTGTACATTTGACCGGTTGGCATATCCGGTGAAACAGGACATTCCGGTGCTGCTGGCAACTGAATCGACAGAACTCAGTGCTGACGAGGCTGAACAATGGCGTTCGTAGTGGTGATCCCGGCGCGTTACGCCAGTAGCCGCTTGCCCGGCAAGCCGCTGGCTGATATTGCCGGTAAAACGATGATTGAACGGGTCTGGAGACAAGCCTGTTTCAGCGGTGCCAGCCGGGTGGTGATTGCCACCGACGACGCGCGGGTGGAAGCCGCTGCTGCTGCATTTGGTGCTGAAGTGGTGATGACGTCACCACAGCACAATTCCGGCACAGAACGGCTGGCTGAAGTAGTGCAGCTGTTAGGTTTGACGTCGGAGCAGGTGGTGGTCAATGTGCAGGGCGACGAGCCTTTTATTCCGCCGGCCATAATCGCGCAGGTCGCGCAGAATCTGGCAAATCAGCACAAAGCCCGCATGGCGACATTGTCTGTTCCACTGCAGCATCAGGACGATGTCAGCAATCCAAATGTAGTGAAAGTGGTCTGTGACAAAGACGGTTACGCGCTGTATTTCAGTCGCGCCACAGTCCCCTTTGACCGCGATGGCGCTTTTAGCACGGAATTCAGCCGCATCTATCGCCGCCATATCGGTATCTATGCTTATCGCGCTGGGTTTATTCAGGATTATGTGCGCTGGCCAGTGTCAGAGCTGGAACAGATTGAATGTTTAGAGCAGCTGCGGGTGCTGTGGCAAGGCGAAGCCATTCATGTTGATACCGCGCTGGAAGTGCCGGCGCTTGGCGTGGATACGCCGGCTGATTTAGAAAAAGCCCGCGCTGTGGCGCTTGCTGCCGGCGTTTAAAAATGTCCGTACCTGTTAGCCAAAGTTTTCAGCTGCTGTTGCGCCACGCCGATTTTGTGTTGGTCGACAAATCCGCTGGCGTCAGCTTTCACTCAGAAGACGGCCCGGGGCTGGTGGTTGCAGTCGAACAGGCACTTGGGCAAAAGCTTTATGCGGTGCACCGCTTGGATAAGGTCACTTCAGGTTTGTTGTTGCTGGCAACATCGGCGCAGGCCGCGGCGCGTTTTACCGCACTGTTTAGTGCAAGGCAGATTGATAAATACTATCTGGCGCTGTCGCTGGAGAAGCCCAAGCAAAAACAGGGCTGGATCAAAGGGGATATGCAACCGGCTCGCCGTGGCGCCTATAAACTTTGCAGCAGCATGGCAGATCCGGCGCTGACTTATTTTATCTCAACCGGTTTTGACGGCGTGAATACCGGCTTACCGCAAGGTGCCCGGGCGTTTTTGCTAAAGCCATACAGTGGCAAAACCCATCAGCTGCGTGTCGCGCTGAAATCGCAGGGGGCTGCGATTGCCGGCGATGCCTTGTATCAGGGCGCGCCGGCTGACCGGGTGTATTTACACGCCTATGCGCTGCGCTTTGACTGGTTAGGCGAGAGTTATCAGTTTGTTTGTCCGCCAACTCAGGGTGAATTTTTTGCCGCGCCGGCACTAAAAGAAAAAATCGCCACGGCCTGGGCTAGCCCATGGACTTTGGCATTTCCGCAGTTAAAACCGCAAGCACTGGCACAAAATGACCAGGGAACTGTTGTTTCACCGCCTTCTGCGCAAGAGATTTATGATGTCTGATTATCAATTAAGATTCGCCGGTATTGGCCGGCTATACGGTGCTGTTGCCTTAGAGGCTTTTCGCAAAGCCCATGTCTGTGTCGTCGGCATCGGAGGTGTTGGCAGTTGGGTGGCGGAAGCACTGGCGCGCTCCGGCATTGGTACTTTGACTTTGATTGATTTGGACGATGTCTGTATCAGCAATACCAACCGGCAAATTCATGCGCTGAAAAGCACTGTTGGCCAAGACAAAGTGACAGTGATGGCAGCACGTATTCGCGATATTAATCCGGAGTGCGTGGTGCATTCCGTGGAAGATTTTGTCGCGGCAGATAATTTATTCGCCCTGATGCGACCTGATTTTAGTTATGTGGTGGATTGTATTGATTCGATCAAAGCCAAAACCAGCCTGATCGCACACTGTAAACGCAATAAAATCCCGCTGGTGACTATTGGGGGCGCCGGTGGTCAGCTTGATCCGACCCAGGTACAACTGACCGATTTAAGTCAGACTATCAACGACCCGCTTCTGGCGAAAGTGCGTAATAACTTGCGCCGTGACTACAACTACAGCCGCACTCCGAAGCGTAAATTTGGCATTGATGCGGTGTATTCAACAGAGCAACTGCGGTATCCCAAGCCCGATGGCAC
Source organism: uncultured Chromatiaceae bacterium (assembly GCA_946482325.1). The sequence continues at coordinate 32,047 of CAMLRA010000018.1, forward strand.
TGTGTGTCAGGCCAAGCAGGCCAGCGACGGCGCGATGAGGCTCGATTGTAGCGGTGGCTTTGGTGCTGTGACTGTGGTGACTGGCACTTTTGCTTTTGTGGCCGCGGGCCGGGTACTGAAAAAGCTGGCCGAGCGCGCCGAAAAGACCCAGCAACCAGCCGACGCACAGCCGGCAGCTGATTTATAACACCTGTTTGATTTGTCTGATGACCGCCGCTACGCCGTTATTGCGTGACGGCGATAAGCCATGTGCCAGCCCCAGCTGCTGGTAAAGTGCTTCAACATCAACATCGTTTAAATCCTCGTGCGTTAGGTCATTCAGTTGGCTGAGCAGCGCAGCGACAACCCCTTTAATGATCCGCGCCTCGCTGTCAAAGCCCCAATAATGCCGGCCGTCTTGCTGCTGATGGCAAAGCCAGGCGGCGGACTCGCAGCCGGCGACCAGCAATTCATCGCGTTTTAACCCGTCCGGCAGTGGCGGCAGCGCCTTTCCCAGTTGCATCAACAAGCGGTATTTTTGTTGCCAGTCGCGGCTTTGGCAGATGTCGCTATAGACCTGACGTTGGCTCTGAATAAATTCAATGTGTGACTGCATCAGAATAACTCCACCGCTTGTGTCAGTGCCGCAAGCGCCAGGTCGACCTCGGCTGTTGTGTTGTAGGCGGCAAGTGACAGGCGTACCGCACCGGTCTGTTGCAATGCGGCAAACAATGGCATGGCACAATGTGTGCCGGCGCGTACGGCGACTTTTTGCTGGTCGAGCAGGGTGGCGAGGTCTGCCGGGTGTTCATCCGGTAACACGAGGCTGACAACACCCGCGTTGTCCTCAAGGCCTGATAACAACTGCAGGCCGGGAATTTGCTGGCAGCCCAGATATAAGCGTGTGAGCAGGTGCTGTTTATGTTGTTGCAGGGCGACTACATCAAAGCGTTGTAACAATTCCACCGCAGCAGCAAGACCCAAAGCGCCGGCGATGTTGGGGGTGCCGGCTTCTAAACGATACGGGAGGTCATTTAGCTCTGTACCGGCGAAACTGACTTTTTTAATCATTTCACCGCCATACAGCAAGGGGCGCAGCAATTCGAGCGCAGCAGTTTTGCCGTATAAAGCACCAATGCCGGTTGGGCCATACAGTTTATGGCCGGAAAACAGATAAAAATCGCAGTCGATGTGTGCAAGGTTCAGCGGGCCTGCACTGACGCCTTGTGCGCCATCAATGATAGTTAAAGCACCGGCAGCTTTTGCTGCGGCGACCATAGCCTGAATTGGCTGTATGTGTCCCAGACCATTACTGACGTGGCTGAGACTAACGACTTTGGGCTTTTTCTCCAGTAGTTGTTGAAAAGCTACAAGATCAAGACGGTGTTCGTTATTGAGCGGCACCACATCAATCTTTACGCCAAAACGCTCACAGTGAAATTGCCAGGGCACTATGTTGGCGTGATGTTCCAGCGCGCTTAATAAGATGCGGTCACCCGGTTGCAGCACAGTCCCCATCAGTCCAAATGCCAGTTGATTCAGGCCCGCCGTGGTACCGGAGGTCCAAATCAGCTGGCTGTCTGCGGCTGGCTGGAGGAATTGATGCACTGTGGTGCGCGCTTGTTCAAAAGCGCTGGTGGCTTGTTGCGCCAGTCCATGTGCCGCACGGTGCACATTGCTGTTTAGCTGTTGATAGAACGCCAATTCTGTTGCAATGACCGCCTGCGGTTTATGCGTGGTCGCAGCATTATCCAGGTAAACCCAATCCGGATGAGCGGCAAAAAACGGGAATTGTGCGCGAAAATCTGCAGCAGTTAACATCCAAAACACCATAAAGTCTGAACTATTGCGCCAGTATCAGCGCAGGCGCGGGATTTTGCCTTGTTTTATCAGCAGCGGCAATTCGCGCAATAAAAAAAGCGCCGGTTGGCGCTTTTTTCCTGTGAACAAGCTCGGCTGTATTAAGAGCGCAGCGCTTTTTTCACATAATCACGTTGAGTGTAGCCAGTGTACAGCTGACGCGGACGACCGATTTTGTGGCCTTTGTCCGACAGCATTTCGTCCCAGTGTGAGATCCAGCCAACAGTGCGTGACATGGCGAAAATCACCGTGAACATGCTGGTTGGAATGCCGATGGCTTTCAGGATAATGCCTGAGTAGAAATCGACGTTTGGATACAGTTTCTTCTCGATGAAGTACGGATCTGACAGCGCGATACGCTCAAGCTCCATCGCCACATCCAGCAGTGGATCTTTGATATTCAGCTCTTTTAACACTTCATGGCAAGTCTCACGCATTACTTTGGCGCGTGGGTCAAAGTTTTTATAGACGCGGTGACCAAAGCCCATCAGGCGGAAAGAGTCGTTTTTGTCTTTAGCACGGGCGACGAATTCCGGAATACGTTCAACTGAACCGATTTCCTGCAGCATCACCAGACAAGCTTCGTTGGCGCCACCGTGTGCCGGGCCCCACAATGAAGCGATACCGGCTGCGATACAAGCATAAGGATTGGCGCCAGAAGAGCCGGCCAGACGTACTGTAGACGTTGAAGCGTTCTGCTCGTGGTCCGCGTGCAGCATAAAAATGCGGTCCATGGCTTTGGCGACGATTGGGCTGACGTTGTATTCTTCTGCCGGCACAGAGAACATCATATGCAGGAAGTTTTCAGCGTAGCTCAGTTCGTTGCGTGGATACACGAATGGCTGGCCAATGGTGTATTTGTAGGCCATGGCTGCAATCGTTGGCAGCTTGGCGATCAGGCGGTGGGCAGAGCGTTTACGCTGCTCCGGGTCGTTGACGTTTAAATCTGAGTGATAGAACGACGACATGGCGCCAACGACACCACACAGCATCGCCATCGGGTGCGCGTCAACGCGGAAACCCTGGAAGAACGACGCCAGTTTTTCATGCACCATCGTGTGGCGGGTGATGACGTGACGGAAATTTTTGTACTGTTCCGCGGATGGCAGTTCGCCTTCAAGCAGCAGATAACAGGTTTCTAAATAGTCAGATTCGACGGCCAGTTGCTCAATCGGGTAGCCGCGGTGCAACAACACGCCGTTGTCGCCGTCGATATAAGTGATTTTTGATTCACAAGAGCCTGTGGACATAAAACCGGGGTCAAATGTGAAATAACCTTGTTGACCCAAAGCACGCACGTCGATCACATCAGTTCCCGCAGTGCCGGCGTAGATAGGCAACTCAAACGGCGCCAAACCTTCGATGTGCACGACAGCTTTTTTATCGGCCATTGGATTTCTCCTGTGTTGTTATTGATTTAAATCTGCTGCAAATTCTTATTCTACCCGTAATCAGGGCACCAAAGTCAATTTTAATGCGCTGCTGATTAATAAGTATTCGACTCTAGTCGTATTGTGTTCGTTGTGCGAACCGTTACTGTGTGTGCAGCAGAAATTATCCAACGAAATTAAACATAAATTGTAATCCGGGGTTGTGAAATATATACTGTCGCGGGTTCGAAATCAGTTCACCGATAGATAGAAAAATAAAAGGCTGAACCACTTAGGGTGAAGGCCAGTATATCCGTTGGGTGTTGACTGTTTATGCAGCAACGATAATGACAACAAAGCCCGCAAAGGGCGTTCATGGGCAAGAAACTGTGAAAAAGCAAAGACCTGTAAATCTCGATCTAACCACTATATCCATGCCTCCTACGGCGAAAGCCTCCATCCTGCACCGTGTCACCGGCGTTGCCATGTTCTTCGCACTGGTGTTTGTGATTTGGGCCTGGGCCGTTTCTTTATCTTCACCTGAAGGTTTTGCCACTGTGAAAGAAGTGATGACCTCGTTCATCGCTAAATTCATCGCCTGGGGCACGCTGACAGTGTTGTCTTACCATATCATCGGCGGTATCCGTCACTTGATCATGGATATGGGTCACTGGGAAGAATTAGAGTCTGGCAACGCCAGTGCCAAGGCGGCCATCGGCCTGTGGCTGGTTGTTGCAGTATTAGCTGGAGTCTGGTTATGGTTCTGAATCAAGCATCTTTAAAACGCGACGGTGTGCAGGATTATGTATCTCTGCGCGCAACCGCGATTATTCTGACGTTATACACGTTCTTCATTCTCGGCTTTTTCCTAATCACGCCTGAAGTGACTTACGATGTTTGGAAAGCATTGTTTTCTAATCTGTTAGTCAAAGCCTTTACCTTATTGGCGCTGGTCTGTATCGCAGTTCACACCAAAATTGGTTTGTGGCAGGTGTTAACGGACTATGTGAAATCAGCCCGTCTGCGTGCCATTCTGCAATTCTTCCTGACCACGCTGGCATTTGGTTATGTGGCTGTTGGCCTGTTTGTTCTGTGGGGTGCTTAATTGAATATTCCAGTTCGCGAATTTGATGCCGTGGTGATCGGCGCTGGTGGTGCCGGTATGCGCGCCGCTCTGCAAATCACTGAATCAGGCCTGACCTGTGCTTTGTTATCTAAAGTGTTCCCAACCCGTTCGCACACAGTATCTGCCCAGGGCGGTATCACAGTAGCGCTGGGGAACTCTCACCCGGACAACTGGGAATGGCACATGTTTGATACCGTCAAAGGTTCCGACTATATCGGTGACCAGGACGCAATCGAATATATGTGTAAAACCGGCCCTGAAGCCATTACTGAGCTGGAAAACATGGGTTTACCATTCTCACGTTTTGAGAATGGCCGGGTTTATCAGCGTCCGTTTGGTGGCCAGTCAAAGAATTTCGGTGGCGAACAGGCCGCCCGTACTGCAGCTGCAGCGGACCGCACCGGTCACGCCTTGTTGCACCTGCTGTATCAGCAAAACGTCAAAAACAAAACTCAGGTGTTTTCTGAGTGGTACGCGCTGGATCTGGTGAAAAACCAGGACGGTGCTGTGGTGGGTTGTACTGCCATTGATATCGAAAGCGGTGAAGTGGTGTACTTCAAATCACGCGCTGTGGTGTTAGCCACTGGTGGCGCCGGCCGGATTTTCGCATCGACCACTAACGCTCATATCAATACCGGTGACGGCGTTGGTATGGCGCTGCGCGCCGGTGTGCCGATGCAAGATATGGAAATGTGGCAGTTCCACCCAACCGGTATCGCCGGTGCCGGTGTACTCGTCACTGAAGGTTGTCGTGGTGAAGGCGGTTACCTGCTGAACAAAGACGGCGAACGTTTCATGGAACGTTATGCTCCAAACGCCAAAGACTTAGCCGGCCGTGACGTTGTTGCGCGTTCAATGATGACGGAAATCCGTGAAGGCCGTGGCTGTGATGGTCCATGGGGCCCACACATCAAGCTGAAACTGGATCACCTCGGTGAAGAAGTGCTGGAAAGCCGCTTACCAGGCATCTGTGAACTGTCACGTACCTTCGCGCACGTTGATCCGGTGAAAGAACCAATTCCGGTGATCCCAACCTGTCACTATATGATGGGTGGTGTACCAACTAACGTGCACGGTCAGGCATTACGCCCAACTGCGGACGGTCGTGAAGAAGTAATCCCAGGTTTATTTGCCTGTGGTGAAATCGCTTGTGTATCTGTACACGGCGCCAACCGCTTAGGCGGTAACTCACTGTTAGACTTAGTAGTATTTGGCCGGGCAACCGGCCTGCACCTGGGCGAAGCCCTGGCTGCGACTGCTGAGTATCGTCAGGCGTCTGATTCTGATCTGGAAGCATCGTTATCCCGTTTTAACCGGTGGGAAAGCTCGAAACCAGGTCAGGGTGAAGACCCAGTGCAAATCAAAAAAGACCTGCAGCAATGCATGCAGCTGAACTTCTCGGTATTCCGTGAAGGTGCGGCGATGGCTGAAGGCTTAGAACAGTTAAAAGTGATCCGTGAGCGGCTGAAGTATGCCCGTTTGGACGACAAGAGCGCTGAGTTCAACACTCAACGTATTGAATGTCTGGAACTGGACAACCTGATGGAAACCGCATTCTCGACTGCAGTTGCTGCCAACTACAGAACTGAGAGCCGTGGCGCCCACGCACGCTTTGACTTCCCGGACCGTGACGACGAAAACTGGTTATGCCATAGCGTCTACTCGCCGGAGACTGAGTCTATGTTTAAGCGGAAAGTGAATATGGAAACTAAATTCCGTCCGGCTTTCCCTCCTAAAGCCCGTACTTACTAAGAGGGATACAGAATGAAGAAGTTAGAATTCTCTATCTACCGCTACAACCCAGACGTTGATACCGCGCCACGGATGCAGGACTATGTCCTGGATAATCCGGAAGGCCGCGACATGATGGTGTTGGACGCGCTGTTGAAATTAAAAGAGCAAGACCCAACCTTATCGTTCCGTCGCAGCTGCCGTGAAGGTGTTTGCGGTTCAGACGGTCTGAATATGAATGGTAAAAACGGTCTGGCTTGTATCACGCCATTGTCTGCCTTAGGCAAAGGCAAAGGTGGCAAGCTGGTGATCCGTCCTTTACCGGGTTTGCCAGTGGTGCGTGACTTAGTCGTCGACATGTCACAGTTCTACACCCAGTACGAAAAAGTGAAGCCGTACCTGATTAACGACGATCTGCCGCCTGCCGGTGAATACCTGCAGTCGCCGGAACAGCGTGAAAAGCTGGACGGTCTGTACGAGTGTATTCTGTGTGCTTGCTGTTCAACGTCATGCCCATCGTTCTGGTGGAACCCTGACAAGTTCATCGGCCCGGCTGGTTTACTGCACGCATACCGTTTTCTGGCGGACAGCCGTGACACTGCGACTGAGCAGCGTCTGAACGACCTGGACGATGCATTCAGCGTATTCCGCTGCCACGGTATCATGAACTGTGTCAACGTATGTCCAAAAGGCCTGAATCCGACCAAAGCCATTGGTCAGATTAAGTCTATGTTGTTAAACCGGGCGCTGTAAGCGCCCGTCTGTTATCCGGCATCTGCTGTATTTTTCAGCAAATCAGCGGAAAAGCAGAAAATATACCAACAGCCCGCTTGCGGGCTGTTTCTGTGAGTATAAAATACAGCCCGCTTTGGCGACTGGCTGTGCCCAGGAAAAAATAGTCATAAAGCCTGTAACCTGATTATTTTTTTGCTACTTTTTCCAGGTGCTTCGAGATAAGGGAACGTAAATGCACGAAGGTGTAATGAAGGCGTGGTTAGAGTCTTCTCATCTTGGCGGTGGCAACATGGCCTACGTTGATGAGCTCTATGAATCCTACTTAGCTGAACCAACCAGCGTTGGTGACGAATGGCGTGAGTTTTTCGCGAAGTTACCCCGTGTTGAGGGTGTCGAACTGGAATCCCGTCACTCGGATATCCGCCAACAGTTTGCCGAACTCGCCAAAAATAAACATCGTGAAGTGGTTGCCGTACAAGGCAGCGGCGACAGTCGTCAGGTCAAAGTACTCCAGCTGATCAATGCTTACCGTTTCCGCGGTCATCAGCATGCCAAACTTGACCCGCTTGACCTGTGGAAAAGACCACGGGTTCGTGATCTCGAATTATCCTTCCATGATTTAAGTCAGGCAGATTTTGATACTGAGTTTAATGTCGGCTCTTTTGTCGCCGGCAGCGACAAAATGAAACTCGGTGATTTAGTGCAGGCACTGGAAACCACTTATTGCGGTTCTATCGGTGCTGAATATATGCACATTGTGTCTACTGATGAAAAACGCTGGATCCAGCAGCGCCTCGAAGCTGTGCGTTCTACGCCGAATTATGACAAAGCCACCAAAGCGCAGATTTTAAAAGGTCTGGTCGCTGCTGATGGCCTTGAGCGTTATTTATCTGCCAAATTCCCTGGCGCCAAACGTTTTGGCCTGGAAGGCGGCGACGCTATGGTGCCGATGCTTAAAGCAATGATCCACCGTGCCGGTGAACAGGGCGCCAAAGACTGTGTGATTGGTATGGCACACCGTGGACGCCTGAATACGCTGGTGAACGTGTTAGGTAAAAACCCAAGCAAGCTGTTTGATGAATTTGCCGGTAAATACGAAGTCGTTGGTGCCGGTGATGTGAAATACCACATGGGTTTCTCGTCAGACTTTGCAACTCAGGGTGGTAACGTCCACTTGGCGCTGGCTTTTAACCCGTCGCATCTTGAAATCGTCAACCCGGTGGTGATGGGCTCAGTGCGCGCTCGACTGGACCGTCGTGGTTGTACCGACGGTTCGCTGGCGCTGCCAATTACTATCCACGGTGACTCAGCCTTTGCCGGCCAGGGTGTCGTGGCAGAAACCTTTAATATCTCTCAGACCCGTGCCTTTAAGGTTGGTGGTTCTATCCGTCTGGTGATTAACAACCAGGTTGGTTTTACCACGTCGAACCCGGAAGATACCCGGTCAACCGAATACTGTACTGACATCGCTAAAATGGTGCAGGCGCCTATTTTCCATGTCAATGGTGATGACCCTGAAGCTGTGGTTTTCGTGGCACAGTTGGCTGTGGATTACCGCAACACCTTTAAACGGGACGTGGTGATTGACCTGGTTTGTTACCGTCGTAACGGTCACAACGAAGCGGACGAGCCGAATGCAACGCAGCCGCTGATGTACCAGAAAATTAAGAAACACCCGACACCGCGTGAGCTGTATGCTGACAAGCTGATTAAAGCCGGTCTGTTCAGTGCTGAAGAAGTGCAGGCACTGATTGACGGTTACCGCAACGCACTGGATAAAGGCGAGTGTGTGGTTGAAGAATGGCGTCAGATGACCGAAGTTGCCGTCGACTGGACACCGTATATCGGCCACGACTGGACTACTGCCTATGACGCATCGATGTCCGTTGCCGATTTAGTCGCCCTTGGCGAACAAGCGATCAAAGTGCCGGCTGAACACGCCTTGCAACGCCAGGTTGGGAAGGTCTACGAAGACCGGGCGCTGATGCTCAAAGGCGAGAAGAACATCGACTGGGGCTTCGCTGAAATTCTGGCGTACGCTTCTGTGGTTGGTAGCGGTTCACGTATCCGCATCGTCGGTCAGGATTCTGGCCGCGGCACTTTCTTCCACCGTCACGCGGTATTGCACAACCAAAACGACGCTTCAACTTATACTCCGCTGGAAAACATGAGCCCGAATCAAGGCCCATTCCAGGTATACGACTCTGCATTGTCAGAAGAAGCGGTGCTGGCGTTTGAATATGGTTATGCCACCACAGAACCTCGCGCCTTAGTGATTTGGGAAGGCCAGTTCGGTGACTTCGCCAACGGCGCTCAGGTCGTCATTGACCAGTTCTTAAGTTCAGGCGAACAGAAGTGGGGTCGTCTCTGCGGTCTGACGCTGTTGTTGCCACATGGCTACGAAGGCCAGGGCCCGGAACACTCTTCAGCCCGTCTGGAGCGTTTCCTGCAGCTGTGTGCTGACCACAATATGCAAGTGGTGGTTCCAACGACGCCGGCGCAGGTATATGCGATGATCCGTCGTCAGATGGTGCGTCCAATGCGCCGTCCGTTAATCGTGATGTCGCCAAAATCTTTACTGCGTCATCCGCTGGCAACTTCAACACTGGAAGAGCTGGCTTCTGGCCAATTCCAGAACGTCATCGGCGAAGTCGACGCACTGAACCCGGCCGACGTCAGTCGTGTGGTGTTCTGTAGCGGCAAGGTTTATTACGACCTGCTGGAAGAGCGCCGCAAACGCGACATTAAATCTATCGCCATCGTGCGGGTTGAGCAGCTGTATCCGTTCCCGCAGGAAGAAATGGCCGCAGCCCTTGCGCAGTATCAGCATGTGAAAGATTTTGTCTGGTGTCAGGAAGAGCCACAGAATCAGGGCGCCTGGTATTGCAGTCAGCATAACTTCTGGGCAGCGATTCCGGCCGGTGCCAAACTGACTTATGCCGGTCGAGAGGCATCATCGTCTCCGGCAGTTGGCTACCTGTCAGTGCACAACAAGCAGCAACAGGCTTTGGTCAACGCTGCGTTAACGCTGGCATAAACACATTACCCGCAGCTCCGGTTGCGGGTCGTTTTTTCGGGTCAGCGCAGGTTTCTGCGCTGACTTTGGTTTTCCAAGATAAGACAGACATAAACCAATCTGTAAAAAGGTGACAAAGTGGAAATTAAAGTCCCGGTACTTCCAGAATCAGTTGCAGATGCAACAATCGCCACCTGGCATGTAAAAACAGGTGAAGCCGT
>CAMLRA010000019.1 GCA_946482325.1 uncultured Chromatiaceae bacterium
GTGCGCTACCAAGCTGCGCTAATCACCGACTTCGCTACACTACTGCAACGGGGCGCAATATTACAACCCACCTCAGGCAGCGTCAAACGATTTTTTGCCGTTTCGAATCGTTTGCTTATTATTTGAACCTTCTGCGAATTTTGCCGGTAAATCACCGGCGATCCGCTGGAATTATCAACAAAATGAAACGCTTCTGGCATTTGGCTTGGCGCTGCCCCTTCGCCTGTGAGAAAATACGCCACAGTATATTTTTCAGATCACAGGCAGAACAAATGGCAGCTCAAATTATCGATGGTAAAGCAATTGCCCAGGCGACCCGTCATCAGGTCGCGTTACGAGTGCAGCAGCGGCTTGCAGCAGGCAAACGGGCACCTGGCCTTGCCGTTGTCTTGGTCGGTGCCGATCCGGCCTCTCAGGTCTATGTCGGCAGTAAACGGAAAGCCTGTGAAGAAGTTGGTTTTGTGCAGTTCTCTCATGATCTACCGGCAGACACCACCCAACAGCAGTTATTCGATTTAATTGACCAGTTAAACGCCGATCCAACAGTCGACGGTATTTTAGTGCAGCTGCCACTGCCAGCGGGCCTGGACGCCTCCACGATTCTCGAGCGCATCAACCCGCTAAAAGATGTCGACGGTTTTCATCCCTACAATATCGGCCGGCTGGCGCAGCGGATGCCAGCCCTGCGCCCATGTACACCAAAAGGCATCATTAAACTGCTGCAATCGACCGGTGTACAAATTCGCGGCATGGATGCAGTGGTCGTTGGCGCTTCGAACATTGTTGGCCGCCCGATGGCGTTGGAGCTGTTGTTAGCCGGTTGCACCACGACGGTCTGCCACAAGTTCACTAAGAATCTGGAACAACAGGTACGCCGGGCCGATTTGCTGGTCGTTGCAGTCGGCAAGCCGGAATTTATCCCGGGTGATTGGGTGAAACCTGGCGCGCTGGTGATTGACGTTGGCATTAACCGCTTAGATTCAGGCAAGTTAGTAGGTGACGTCGAGTTTGATAAAGCGGTGCAACACGCCCGGTTTATCACACCGGTGCCGGGCGGCGTTGGCCCGATGACTGTGGCTTGCCTGATCGAAAACACGCTGGAAGCCTGTGAGCAGTTCCACGATATGTAAAGTAAGTTTCCGGACATAAAAAACGCGGCATCTGCCGCGTTTTTTATGTCCGGAAACCTGACTTAACCGCGCCGCCAGCTCGTTACGCCGTTTTTATCTTCAACGATTATGCCTTTCGCTGTTAACGCCGCCCGCGCTGCATCCGCAGCAGCCCAATCTTTAGCTGCGCGTGCCGCATTGCGACTGGCGATCAAAGCTTCAATTTCAGCGACATCAGCATCTGTACCACCGGCTTTGAGGAACTCCTCTGCGTCGCCCTGCAAAATCCCAAGGATTTCGCCCAGCTTGATTAACAAAGCAGCTAACTGTGCAGCTTTGGCGCTGTCTTCATCTTTTGCTTTGTTAATTTCCCGCGCCAGTTCAAATAACACCGGCAACGCCAGCGCGGTATTAAAATCATCATCCATCGCCGCGTTAAACTGGCGGACATAATCGTTATCGAGTTCAACGCTTGCTGCTGGCGTGACACCACGCAATGCCGTGTACAGGCGCCCCAACGCCGCATGAGCCTGCAGCAGGTTTTCCGCCGAGTAATTCAGCTGACTGCGATAGTGGCTGGAGATCAGGAAATAGCGCACTGATTCGCGGTTGTATTCGGCCAACACGTCTTTGACGGTAAAGAAATTGCCCAATGACTTGGACATTTTTTCTTTATCCACCTGCACCATGCCAGTATGGATCCAGGTGTTTACGTATTGAGTCCCGTGCGCACAGCAGCTTTGCGCAATTTCATTTTCATGATGCGGGAACTGCAAATCAGAACCGCCGCCGTGGATATCAAAGTGCGCGCCTAAATGTTTGGCGCTCATCGCGGAACATTCGATATGCCAGCCCGGGCGACCTGCGCCCCATGGCGATTGCCAGCTTGGCTCGCCTGGTTTGGCCATCTTCCACAGCACAAAATCCAGCGGGTCGTCTTTGGCCTGGTCAATTTCGACCCGGGCACCAGCCTGCAGCATTTCTAAGTTCTGCTGGCTGAGCTGGCCATATTCGGCAAAAGTGCTGACATCAAATAACACGTCGCCATCGGCGGCAATATAAGCATGCTTTTTCGCCAGCAGCGTTTGAATTAATTCAACGATTTCATGCATATGGGTAGTAACCCGCGGCTCAATATCAGCCGGTAGCAGGTTAAGCGCGTTAAAATCAGCATGCATAGCTTCGGTATAACGCGCGGTCAGCGCGTCACAGCTTTCGCCGTTTTCATTGGCACGGCGGATAATTTTGTCGTCCACGTCGGTAATATTGCGCACATAAGTGACGTCATAACCGGAAAAACGTAAATAGCGGTTCATCACATCAAAGGCAACATAAGTGCGGGCGTGACCGACATGACAGAAATCGTAGATAGTGATGCCACAGACATACATGCCGACTTTACCGGGGACCAAAGGTTTAAAGGTTTCTTTCTGGCGGGTCAGCGTATTGTAAATCTGTAACATAATGTCCTCTGAGTGGTGGCAACCGGGCGCTGTAAAATGAAACAAAGTCAGACGCCGCTTAAAAGTGACAGTGTAACATCAGCCTTGTTGCCGGGCTATCCTTGCTTTGTGTTCGCCGGGGCTTCAGGTAAACTATGCCGACATTTTTTCCGGAGTATTGATTATGGTAACTTTCCACACCAACTTTGGCGTGATCAAACTGAATCTGTTTGCTGACAAAGCGCCAAAAACCGTTGAAAACTTCAAAGCTTATGTTGCTGAAGGCTTCTACGACGGCACCATTTTTCACCGTGTAATCGACGGTTTTATGATCCAGGGTGGTGGTTTCACTCAGGACATGGAGCAAAAAGAGACCAAAAGCCCAATCCAGAACGAGGCCGACAATGGCGTTGCCAACAAAAAAGGCACTATCGCTATGGCGCGGACCAATGACCCGCATTCTGCTACCTGCCAGTTTTTTATCAATGTTGCTGACAACAGCTTCCTGAACTTCAGCGGCAAAAATAGCAGCGGCTGGGGCTATTGTGTGTTTGGCGAAGTCGTTGAAGGCATGGACGTCATTGAAAAAATCAAGGGTGTCGCAACAGGCCGTAAATTTGGCCATGCCGACGTGCCGGTTGAAAACGTGGTACTCGAGAAAGCCGAATTACATGGCTGAACGCTCGACCCTGCTGATCGCTGATCTGCACTTAAGTCCGGACAGGCCTGATATTACTCAGGCCTTCCTGCATTTTCTGGCCGGACCGGCGCGTGGTGCTGACGCGCTGTATATTCTCGGTGATTTGTTTGAAGTCTGGATTGGCGACGATAACCCGGAGCCATTATTGCAACAAGTCGCCACAGCTATCTGTCAACTGACTGATTTCGGCGTTCCGGTCTATTTCTGCCACGGCAACCGGGATTTCCTGCTGAAACAAGATTATGCCGGCCGTGCTGGCATGCAGTTGTTATCCCCGCATTCTGTCGTGGATTTTTACGGCACACCGACGCTGTTGATGCACGGTGACAGCTTGTGCACACTTGACCTTGGTTATCAGAAATTTCGCCAATGGTGGGACCAGCCCTGGTGGCAATGGCTTATCCTGCATACGCCACTGTGGTATCGTCAGCATTTGGGCCGTAAAGCCCGTCGCGTCAGTGCCAGCGACAAAATGGCCAAGTCTGCGCTGATTATGGACGTGACGCCGGAAGAAGTGCCCAAAGTGATGGCGAATTATCAGGTGCAACACCTGATCCACGGCCATACCCACAGACCTGCGGTACACGAATTGCCGCTGCCGGACGGCAGACCGGCCTGGCGTTATGTGCTCGGCGACTGGTACCAGCAAAGCGCCTATCTCGAAGTTAGGCCCTCCGGCTGGCAGCTACATTTTGCCGCCTTGCCTGCTCATTCTGACTCCCAGAACACAGATTAAACACGATGAATTACGCCGAACTGCTGAAGCCTGTCCATCAATTTTTATTATGCCGCACCCCACAGGCCTGGATAGATAAAGCCAGAGAACCAGCGCAATTACCGGTGTTGCTGCAGGACCATTTACTCTGTGAATTAAAAGCAGCGCAAACCGCGATGTTGCTGCTGCGCAAATATGCTGTCGATAAAGAAGGCTCTGTGGCCCTACTGGAATGGCTGAAGCCGTTTGAAGACTTCGCCTATCGTTTTATCGGCGATGCTGCGTCGTTACGTAACAGTGTTAAATTAAGCCGCAATCTGGCTGGCCGGCCGGATGTGTCGTACAGCAATGATATTATCGAGAAAATGGTGCTCCTCATTCGCGAAGAACTGCATCATTTTTATCAGGTTTTGGAAATTATGCAGGCACGTGGTATTCCTTATACCAACATCAGCGCCGGTCGTTACGCCAAAGGGTTAATCAGCGCCTGCAAAACCCATGAGCCGCAAATTCTGGTCGACAAGCTGATTTGCGGCGCCTTGATTGAAGCGCGCTCCTGTGAGCGCTTTGCGGCGCTCGCCGACGTGGTCGACGCTGAACTGGGGCAATTTTATTTATCTTTGTTGCGTTCCGAAGCCCGGCACTTTGAGGATTATCTAACCTTGGCGCAGCAAATCTCCGCCGTTGATATCCAGCCACGTCTTCAGCATTTTCTGCAGATTGAAGCTGAGCTGATTCAAAGCCCGGATGCCGATTTTAAATTCCACAGCGGCAGCCCAATCTGATCCGATAATCATGCTTTATGCGTATTCTCTGCAGGCAAACTTGACGACTTTACGTCTGTTAGCCATACCTTAGTTATGAGTGTTCCGTTGTCACTCTGAGACCTCACCTGTAGCAGTAGACAAGGATAACGAAAATGATTCTAAACCACTTATGGGGCTTATACGCTCACCCGAAAGAAGAGTGGCATACCATCGATAATCGCCACGAAAGTTTAAAATATAGCCTGACCCACATTCTGTTGGTCGCCCTCATTCCGTCCATTTGTGCTTATTTTTCTGCAGTCAATATCGGCTGGAGTATTGGCGTTGGCGAGCCCATTCGTCTGACCGCCGAAAGCGCGTCGATGCTGGCTGTAGCTATGTATGTCGCGCTAATCGGTGGGGTGTTTGCGCTGGCTTATCTGGCGCATTGGATGGCCCACACCTTTGGCTCTGAGCCAACTTATACCCAAACCCTTGAACTGGCATCTTATACATCAACCCCCTTATTTATGGTGGGCATTGCGTCGCTGTACCCGGAATTATGGTTTGTGATGTTGGTTGGATTAGCCGGGTTGTCGTATTCAGTGTACCTGCTGTACGTCGGCGTGCCGATTCTGATGCACATCCCGGAAGAGCGCGGTTTCATCTACGCCAGTTCTGTCGTGACCTGCGGATTGATTCTGCTGGTGTGTATTCTGACTGCTACAGCAATTTTATGGAGTTCTGGCTTTGCGCCGATGTTTACGCACTAGACAATTTCAAGCAACAAAAAAGGAGCCAAGGCTCCTTTTTTGTTATCAGTGAAACCATATTAACTTTCGTTATACAGCTCCAGATTGGCCGCCATGGCCGCAGCTTTTAACGCTTTGGAATCTTCGCTGCGCGCGGCATCCAGGCGGTTCAAGTATTCCTGCGAAATGTCGTTGGTGACATAAACACCGTCAAACACTGAAGTTTCGAACTTCTTGATCGCTGAGTTCTCGTCGCGGACAGCACCAATCAGATCTTCTAAAGATTGGAAAATCAAACCATCAGCACCGATGATTTTACAAATGCTCTCCACATCATGGCCATGCGCAATCAGTTCGTTCGCTGACGGCATATCAATACCGTACACGTTCGGGAAACGGATCTCCGGAGCGGCTGAGGCGAAATAGACCTTGCTGGCTCCAGCTTCCCGCGCCATTTCGATGATTTGACCTGAAGTGGTGCCGCGTACAATAGAATCGTCCACCAGCAGCACATTTTTGCCTTTAAACTCCTGCTTGATGGCGTTCAGTTTACGCTTAACAGATTTCTTGCGCTCACCCTGCCCCGGCATAATAAAGGTACGACCAATGTAACGGTTTTTCACATAGCCCTGACGGTACGGCAGGCCCAGTTCGTGGGCGATTTGCAACGCGGCATCGTTACTTGTTTCCGGAATAGGGATTACTACATCGATATCCAGATGCGCCCATTCCTTTTTGATTTTCTGGCCGAGTTTTTTCCCCATGTTGACGCGGGATGCATAAACAGACACGTTGTCGATAGTCGAATCCGGACGGGCGAAATACACATACTCAAAAATACAAGGCGTGTAAGTCGGGTTCTCCGCACATTGCTGGCTGTACAACTGGCCATCTTCCGTGATGTAGACCGCTTCACCCGGCATCACGTCCCGCAACACGCTGAATCCGTCAGCATCCAGCGCAACGCTTTCTGACGCCACCATATATTCGGTGCCTAGCTCAGTTTCACGCTTCCCCATCACCAGCGGACGAATGCCGTTTGGATCGCGAAACGCCACCAGGCCATGGCCGATAATCAGCGCCACCACGGCGTAACCGCCGCGTACCTTACGGTGCAGATTGGCAACAGCACGGAAAATCGCATCCGGCATCAGATGTAAGGCATTGTCGCATTGCAGCTCATGTGCAAAGGCGTTGAGCAACACTTCTGAGTCTGAATTGGTGTTGACGTGACGGCGGGCGTCATTAAACAGCTGATCTTTGACTTCGTCGGCATTGGTTAAGTTACCGTTGTGCGCCAAAGCGATACCAAAAGGGCTGTTGACATAAAACGGCTGCGCTTCGGCAGTACTTGCAGAACCGGCCGTCGGATAACGCACATGGCCAATGCCGATGTTGCCGGCCAGGCGCTGCATATGACGGGCTTCAAACACATCTTTAACCAGGCCATTGGCTTTACGCAGACGCAGACGATTCTGGTCCACAGTGACGATGCCGGCAGCGTCCTGGCCGCGATGCTGTAAGACGGTGAGGCCATCGTACAACGCCTGATTGACCGGATATTTACCTACGATACCAACAATACCACACATGGAACCTTACCTCGTCAGAACAGATGTCTGTTGCATAAAACTCGAGTTGTCTTTCAGATAAGTGAAAAACCACTCAATGATAAAATCGAATTCAGGGATCAAGATTGACGCTTTCCACCACTCGGCGCTGGCCGATGGCGTAAAGGCATCGAGGAAAAATAACAGCGCGCTGACCACCAGCACACCACGCAGGGCGCCGAACACCAGGCCTAACAGCCGGTCGGTGCCACTTAAACCGGTGGATTGCACCAGCTTGCCAATCAGGAAATTCAGTAAGCCGCCAAGCAGCAGACAAGAGACAAACAATATACCAATCGCGACAGCGTTGCGGATTAAAGCATTGTCTATATTAGAAAAAAACGGGGAGAGATAGGGATAATAATGACTGGCTACAAAAAACGCCAGTACCCAGATGATCAACGATATGGCTTCTTTCACAAAGCCGCGGATTAGACTGATCAATGTCGATAATCCGATGATTGCCAGAATGGCGTAATCAACCCAAACCATTTGCTACCAAAACAGGACGCTTGAGGACGGCGCGCATTCTACCAAATGCGGTGCTGCGCTGCCTAGCGGCAATTGCCAATCCGGCAGCAATTTTACGCTGGTGTGACCGCCGGTGTTAGTCGGTATTACGCCCACCCAACGTTGCTGTCCGCCCAGGTAGCAGTCTGCACGCGGCATTGGCAGACGCAGTAACTTCAAGCAGGGAAAATATTGCTTAATTTTCAACCGGCTGATAATTACTCACTTTCAACTTAGACACTTGTGCCAGTTGCTGTAACTCTGCAAGCTTGGCTTCTAATTTGTCTTTTTTCAGATCAGGACCAACCAGCACGCTGACCATCGTAGTGCCCTGACTATTGACGATTTTGCGGGTGAACGCGTTATGGCCAGCCGCTTTGAGTTTGCTGACCAGCGCATTGGCATTTTGCTCTTTGCTAAATGAGCCCACTTTCACGACGTAAGCAGCTTGCGACAACGGTTTTTCCACTTTCACCGGTGCTGGCTGCTCAATAGTAGTTTTCTCTGTAGGCAAAGGCGCAGCCGGTAAAGTGGCAGTCTGCACATTGCTTGTCTGATTAGTAGCCGCTTGATGAGTACCCGTCTGTGGCTGAGCCGCTTGCTCAGTTACCGCTGGTTTAGTGCCCGCCGTTGGATCCGGATCTGTTCCGGTATCACCGGGCGTTGTCGTATTTTGCAAATCATTTTGCACCGCCGGCTCAGTGGTCGTTTGCTCTGCAGGTGTTGCCGCCGAGGGTACATCCAGGGCAGGGCTATTATCCGTCACCGGCGCCATTGCGGCGGTTTGCGCCGCCTGATGCTGATCCTGACTAAACACCGCAGGTTGCGCCACTTCAGCAAATTCTGGCCGTTCCGGGATGGCTTTAAAATCATCTTTACTGACTTGCTTGCGGCCATCGAGTAAATCCGGCAAAAACACCACAGCAGCGACAATCAGAATAGCGGTGCCGATCAGGCGATTGGTAAAAACTGCAGTCATACATTTTCCTGTGGCCACAGGCTCAGCATGCTGCTGACCGTGACAAAAGATCCAAATACTACAAATAACTCATCGGCCGGTGCGCTGGTGATGCGCGCCAACACGTCGGACATCTGCGGATACTGACAGCTTTGCTCTGTTGAAGGCAAGACCTGTTGCAGCAGATTGCTGTCCGCACCGCGCACACCAGGTAACGACACCAAATGCCAGTGATAGCCCTGACCAGTGAAACAGTTCAGCGCCTCACGGATATCTTTGTCTTTTAACATGCCAACGACCAGCTGGATTTTGCGATAGCCACCTTTTAATTGCGTCAGCTGCGCGGCCAGATAAGCCGCTGATTGCGGATTATGCGCCACATCCAGCAACACCGCTGGTTTGTGGCTTAACCACTGCATCCGCCCCGGTAAACTAAGCTGTGCCAGCACCTGCGCACAAATGCGCTCTTCTGGCAGCAAATCCAGCAGCGCAAGCGCGGTCAATGCGGTAGCGACGTTCTGCACCGGTACGCCCGGCAGTGGCAGATGCTGATAATGTTGGCCGGCATAACGCCAGGCAAAAGTCTTCGATTGAACATCGAGCTGGAAGTCGGTGCCGGCACAGCATAACAACGCGCCAAGATCAGCGGCGACCTGCCGGACCGACTGCGGCGCCTGCAAATCCCCCACCACGGCCGGCCGGCCTGCTCTGAATACCCCAGCTTTCTCACGGCCTATGGTCTCCCGGTCATTACCAAGCCAGTCCTGATGATCCAAATCGACTGTGGTGATGATACTCAGCGCCGGATCCACAATGTTAGTGGCATCCAGGCGACCGCCCAGGCCCACTTCAATCAGACAAATCTGCGGCGCCTGAGTCTTCAGGATGGCAAAGGCCGCCAGCGTCGTGAATTCAAAATACGTCAGTGCAATATCAGCACGCAGTGCTTCGACCTGCCTGAGGCCTTCGACCCACAACTCATCGACGACATCGGCACCATTGATCCGCAACCGCTCATTAAAACACAGTAAATGGGGCGAGCTGTAGACGCCAACACTCAGCCCCTGCGCCAACAGCAGTTGCTCCAGCGTGCGGGCTGTGGTGCCTTTGCCATTGGTACCGGCAATCAGGATCACTGTACCTGGCAATTGTGCCAGCGCTGCCCGTTCGGCAACACGTTGCACGCGGCCAAGGCCAAGTTCAATTTTTTCAATGGGATGAGATTGTTCGATGTAACAAAGCCAATCTGCCAGGCTATGGCACGATTGGCTTTGTAGTAACGCAGTGGAAGTCATAACGCCTTAAGCGACGCGATGCTCCTGATCCGGAGCCGGCAGTCGCATGAATTTTGCTACTAATCGCGCAATTGTATCGCGCATTTGCCGACGGTCAACAATCATGTCGATGGCACCATGCTCTAACAGGAATTCACTGCGCTGGAAGCCTTCCGGCAGCTTTTCGCGTACAGTCTGTTCAATCACACGTGGACCAGCAAAACCGATCAGCGCTTTTGGTTCACCGATATTGATGTCACCGAGCATCGCCAGTGAGGCCGATACACCGCCCATGGTCGGGTCGGTCAGTACAGAAATATACGGCAGGCCGGCTTCGCTCAGTTTTGCCAGCGCCGCACTGGTCTTGGCCATTTGCATCAGCGAGAACAACGCTTCCTGCATCCGCGCGCCGCCTGAAGCGGAGAAACAGATAAAAGGAATTTTGTGCTCCAGTGCAAACTCGACGCCTTTAACAAACTTGGCGCCGACCACCGACGCCATAGAACCGCCCATAAACTCGAACTCAAAGCTGGCAGCAACTACCGGCATACCTTTCAGTGAGCCGCGCATCACGACCATAGCGTCTTTTTCATTGGTGTCTTTCTGCGCTGCGACGATCCGGTCTTTGTAACGTTTACTGTCTTTAAATTTCAGTACGTCCTGCGGTTCCAGCTCAGCCGCCAGCTCAACAGTAGTGTTGACATCAAAAAATTGGGTTAACCGGGTACGGGCACTAACCCGCATATGGTGGTCACATTTTGGACAGACGCCTAACTGGCGGTCCAAATCGGCTTTATATAAGACTGCATCACAAGCGGTGCATTTGGTCCAGACCCCTTCCGGAATGTTGCGACGGGCAGATGACGAAGTGCGGGGCAGGATTTTTTCTAACCAACTCATAAGAATTCCTATATCTGACTGCGATTATTTTCTGTGCAGTTCTGCTGAAAATAACAGAATTTCAGCGAAATTGACGCAAACGGCGGTTATTAAAACACAAAGCCCAAACACAGAATACCAAAAACTGGTCTTAGTAGTTGCGCGCGACAGCTGTGCGCCCGGCAGATACGACAAGACCCGTACGTCAGAGTTCAACCACCTAATCAGGTAAAAATAACGGGCCTAACGGTGATTTAGGAATAGCAAAATGTGCCGGATAGTCGACATCAACCAAATACAGACCTTCAGCTTTGGCGGTCGCTGCCGCCTGGGTACGGTCTTTCGCTGCCAGCAATTCTGCTATCCACTCTGGTGGCCGGCGCCCCATCCCGACTTCTAACAAGCTTCCGGTGATATTGCGCACCATATGATGCAAAAACGCATTGGCTTTGATATCGAGCACAATGTAGTCACCAAATCTGTTGATTTGCAGGTGCATCACGTTGCGAAATGGTGTGTTGGACTGGCATTGAATTGCGCGGAACGACGAAAAATCCTGCTCGCCCAAAAGCACCGGCGCAGCCTGTTGCATCAGACTGACGTCAATATCCTGATGATAATGACTCAGGCCAGCACCTAAAATCGCCGGGCGGAATTTACGGTTGTAAATCACATAGCGATAGCGCCGCGCTGTGGCGGAAAAACGGGCATGAAAATCGTCCGACACTTGCTGCGCCCAGCGCACGGCAATGCCGGTGGGCAAATTGGAATTTGCGCCCATGATCCAGCCGCGCATATCACGAGCTGCATCAGTATCAAAGTGAATCACCTGACCTGTGCCATGCACACCGGCATCAGTGCGACCAGCGCAAAAAATCTCTACCGGCGCATTGGCAACCTGACTGAGCGCTTTTTCCAGCTCGCCTTGAATGCTGTTCACTTCCCGCTGACGTTGCCAGCCGAAATAGCCGGTCCCGTCGTACTCAATCCCCATCGCAATTCGCATTCTGACTCCAAGGCCCTCACTCATTCAGCGGCGGCGAGTATAACAAAGCCACAGTACTGCAGCAAAAACCTGGCTGCAGAAAGCAGAAAAGCGCCATCGGCGCTTTTCTGCAACAGCAATATGATTTACGACAACAGTGACGATGCTTCTTGTTTAACGTGCGCTGGCGCTTCGGACGCCATAATCTCTTTAATCAGATGGTTAGCACTATCAGCATCGCCAATTTCGATATATGCCCGGACTAAGTCCAGCTGGCCGGCAAAACCGCCGTCGGCATGGTCAACGTCACCGGCTTCGTCAGCAGCAATCAAATCCTCAAAATCGGCAAGTCCTACATCCATATTCAGCGTTTTTAATTCCGCATCAGGTTCCAGCTGATCTTCAGTCGCGGCCAACAACTTGTCGATATTGACAAAATCCGGTAATTCAATCTGCTCAGCGTCCGGATTATAGCGGCTCTGACCTTGCTGCAGTTGCTCCAGTTCCGCCAGAACTTCTGCGGCTTTGTGCTGATCAGCCAGCGGATCTGCGACCGGAGCAGCAAAATCATCAAGGCCAGATAACAACTCATCAAAGTTCATATCATCGAGCTGATGCAACTCAGACTGTTCCGCAGTCAAAACAGTTTCTTCTACAGACTCAGGCAAATCTTCCGGGAAAATCGCAGCCTGCTCACTGTCATCGAGTAGTAAATCCGGATACTCATCCAACACTTTGCTGGGTCTTTCCACCGACGAGATACCTTCGAACACGCGTGCGACTGAATTATCGTCCGACAGGCCCAGATCCGGCATTTCTGTGGCCGTTTCTTCCAAAGCCGCAAATTCCGACAAATATTCGGTTTCGGCAGCGGTTTCTGCTGCCAGCTCTGCTTCAATCTCAGTGCCGGCACCATCGTCCAGCATCAGTTCTTCGATGTCGATAAAATCATCAGCCGGAGCATTGTCCGGTTCCGCTAATGCGTCATCAGCCTGAACAGGCACCGCTGTTGCAGAATCCACAGCAGGCTCTGATAACATCGCACTTAAATCCGCAATACTGAGTTCAGCATCTGCGATATCGGCCGACGCCTGTGATACAGCGTCTTCCGGCAGTTCAAGTTCTGCCAGAGTGTGTTTTGCCTGTTGCGATTGCGCGCGGATCTCAGCAACTTCGTTGAGGATCTCATCCAGTTCATCCAGCAGACCCGATTCATCATCAGCCGTCAGCAGTTCATCAGGCTCAAAGGCCTCTGTCGCCTCCGCAGCATGCACAGGTTCATCGTGCACTTCGGCAGTCGAGTCTGCCAATGCCTGCTCTGTTTCAAGTTGCTCTTCGGCCAGTGATTCGGCAAAGGCTTCCAATTCAGAGCTGTCAAAACTCTGTTGTGATGCTGTTGCTTCCACGGCTGCCGGGGCGTTGGTTTCAGCAGCCTGAGTCATATCCAGTAAAGCATCAATATCAAAATCATCGCTGTCGTCTGACGGCAGCGTCGCAGTCGCTGGTGGTGCTGATATTGCCGGTGTCGCGGCTGCAGCGTCGGCTACAGACTGCGTTTGTGCAACTAGAGCATCAATGTCAAAGTCATCATCATCTAAAGCCATACTCTTGACGGCGACTGACTCTTCGCCCGGCAGATCCAGCTCTATTTCTTCCAGTAACTCATCGGATTCTGCGGCTTCGGCTGCTGCAAAGGCTAATGCCGCTGCCGACACCTGCGGATCAGTCAGCGGGTCGGCTTCATCTTCGCGCTTCGTCTCGGAGTTATTCTGTTGAGCCGCTATCGCCTGATTAAATATTGCATCCGGATCTTCATCATCGTCGGCCAGGTTATCAAATAGTGAACTTAACTCGTTGCCTGACAAAATGTTATTCGGATCAAAGGCCTGTTTGGCTTCAAATGCCGGTTCGTCGGCATCAAGCAGATTACTCAACGCATCACCGGCCAGAATATTATCCGGATCAAACGGTTCCGCCTTGACCGGTGCCGGCGATGTGTCCAACGGCTCGTCCAGCAAATCATCCAGATTAAAAGCCGCTGCAGCTTTGGTGGTATCAGCGCCCAGATCCAGATGATCATCAAGTAAATCGTCATCATCAAAACTGGCCATCGCCGGTTTTCGGGCTGCAGGACGTTCAAAATCATCATCGAGGCGGATGCCACTGCTCATATTGTCATTGAGTAATGAATCATCCAGATTGATCAGGCTGCTTTCATCAAAATCCAGACTGTCATCCAATGGCGGCAACGGCGATTTATAATTCGGATCTAACGCCGGACTGGCGGTGGCAGCCGACACTGCAGCGGCCGCTTTTTTGCTCTTACGGCGGATCAATAACACGACGCCAAATAACACCAGCGCAGCAGGTAATGCCGCCGCCAGGATCCAACCTGCAGGACTATTGGCAAGATTTTGCCAGCTCTCGGCAAAGTTAAACCCTTCCTGTTGTTTGCGGATTTGTTCGCGCTGTTGCTCCAGCATCTCGGTCTGTTGCTGCAGTAACTGTTGTAGCTGGGTCTGGATTTCGCTGTCTTTATCCAGCTGCTGCTTCACGTTTGATAATTCAGAGACCACAGTGTCGAGCTGTTTTTTCAGTGCGGTATTTTCCTGCACTATAGTTTCGACGTTGGCCATAGAAGCGCCGAGCCGGTCGCGCAAATCAGACATTTGTTCAGTCTGCTGCGCTTCCACCCGGTTGAGTTCATCAGTGATTTCTTGTTGGGCTTTAGCAATATCAACCTGTTTAGCGGAATGATCTTCCGGTTTTTGCTGTGCCGCTTTGCGGATTTTTTCTGCCCAGACCCTGTCGTCGTTTTCTGATTTACGCTGCGCCATCACCGGGTCTATCGCCAGGATGTCGCGAATACCGGGCACCTCAAGAAAGGCGCCGGGTTTGAGATGGTTAAAATTGTCGTCGAGAAAGGCGTCCGGATTGTTCTGATAAAGCGCAAACATCATCTGATACATGTTGACGCGTTTATCCGGCCGGGCTTGTTCCGCCAGACGCCACAAAGTATCCTGCGCCGACAAAGGCCCGAGCCGGGTCACTGCCGGTGTATCAAATTCTTTTGGACCGCGTAAGCGCGCCGTGGATTCAGCCCAGGCTGCCGTCATAAAATTGACGGTAAACAGAATGAGCAAAATTCGCATCAGAAGCATGCAATATTCCCTAACAACCATTGGACCCAGCTGGATGCCCATTGCATCCGAACTGAACGCCTGAGTGCTGTATCCGCCATTGGATATAGTCGCTCTGCAAACAATGTTCCACAATTTGCGGTTCTTTCAGCAGATTCTAAACCAGATTGGCAAAAAGGTGCAGACCAGCGCCGCAGAAAGCCGGATCAAAGCAATTTGGAAACGGAAAATAAAAGGGCCCCAAATTGGGGCCCTTGCGCAGACATCGTTGCGCTCTTATAAATAATCGCGGATCAGATGTTCAGCTATTTGAATACTGTTGGTCGCGGCGCCTTTACGCACATTGTCTGCCACAACCCACAGATTTAAGCCATGTTCGTGCGACAAGTCTTTGCGAATACGGCCTACAAACACATCATCCTGGCCCTGCGCATGGCTGACTTGCGTTGGGAATTCAGCATTGTCTTCCAGCAGCACCACACCTGGCGCCTGCGCCAGCAGCGCTTTGACTTCTTCCACACTGATTGGCGAACGGGTTTCGATATGCACGGCTTCGGCGTGCCCATAAAACGCCGGTACCCGCACTGCGGTCGCATTTACGGAAATGCTGTCATCGCCCATGATCTTCTGGGTTTCCCAGTGCATTTTCATTTCTTCTTTGGTGTAGCCGTTGTCCATAAAGACATCGATTTGCGGAATGACGTTGAAGGCGATCTGACGTGAAAACTTGCCAGTCGACTCAATCGGACGACCGTTTAACAGTTGCGCTGTTTCAGAGGCTAAAGCTTCAATACCCTGCTGACCGGCGCCGCTGACTGACTGATAAGTGGCTACATTGACGCGGGTAATACCGACAGCATCATGGATAGGCTTTAACGCCACCAGCATCTGGATAGTAGAACAATTCGGGTTAGCAATGATGTTGCGGTTGCGGTAGTCGGCAATAGCATGGGCATTAACTTCAGGCACGACTAACGGGATGTCCGCTTCGTAGCGATAATGCGAAGTGTTGTCGATGACAATACAACCGGCATCGGCTGCTTTTGGCGCATAAACGGCCGACACACTGCCGCCGGCTGAAAATAAACCAATTTGTGCTTTGGTCCAGTCAAAGGTCTCAGCATCCAGTACTTCTACCTGTTTACCACGAAACGTCACTGTGCCACCGGCAGAGCGTTTACTGGCCAATGGGTAAAGATTACGTACCGGAAAATCGCGTTGCTCAAGAATCTCGATCAAATGCTGACCGACCAAACCTGTAGCGCCTAATACTGCGACATCAAATTGCTGAGCCATTTGGTTTGTTCCCCTTTATTTCTGGCTGAAACCTAAACGAATTAAATAATCGGGTACCTGCCCCTGCAGGCACACTGAGCTGAATTCCCGCCGTGGCGGGTAGGTCTTTCTGAGCCAGTCAAACCCATGCGTGACCAGATGCCGTCTGAACAATGCATCGTCACGCCGGACATCATATAACATACGGCAAAGATTTTGGACATCTAAAAGTCTAAAATTTGGCGAAATTTGCAGCTTTTCTATCGCACCTGCCGGTAAAAACTGGCCCAGCGTCTTGTCTGGCGTCACGCCAAGCAACTGGCACACCGCCTGATACAACATTTCGGTGCCGCGGGCTTTGCCTTCAACGCTGTGACCGGCGATATGCGCCGTGGCAATATCGCAATACGGCAGCAGCGCCTGTTCAATCGCCGGCTCGTTTTCCCAGACATCCAGAAACAAAGGCCGGCGCACGCCGGCACGAGCCTGCGCCAACAACGCCTGGTTATCCACCACCTCACCGCGGCAGGCATTAATCAGCGCTGTAGTGGCGGGTAATGCCGCCAGCCGCTTGGCATCCAATAAGTGAAATGTCGGATAAGCGCCGCCGCGCACCAGCGGCACATGCAAACTGACCACATCGGCGCGGGCTAACAAGGTGTCTAAATCAACATGCGGAAAATCGGCTTCAGCCGCGCGCAACGGGTCATTTTGCAGCACACTGACGCCAAGCGCCTGCAGTGCCGCCACCAGTCGTTTACCGATTTGGCCGACGCCAACGACGCCAACACTGAAGTCAGTGAGTGGTTTATCCTGTTGCTCCGCCAGGATAAACAGGCAGCTCAGCACATATTCCACCACCGACTGCGCATTACAACCCGGTGCATTGGTATGGGTTATGCCACGCGCCTGTAAATACGCCAAATCCAGATGGTCAGTACCGATTGTGGCTGTGCCCACAAACCGCAGATTTGGATTAGCATCCAGCAGCGCTGCATTAACTTTGGTCACAGAGCGCACCAGTAGAATATCGGCATCAGCCAAAGCTGCAGCCTGGGCATTGCGACCAGAGAACAAGGTGACATCGCCTAAATCGGCGAAAAATTCCCGGGCCAGCGGCATATTGTCATCGGCATAAATTTTCATCGCAACTCCAGTCAGCATGGGCATAGCAAACTGCGCCGCATTCTATGTCAGAACACCGCTACTACGCCATGCAAGCAGCAGATTTCATCCGACCAGAAGCGACAAAGCCACCCGCAGGTGGCTTTATTTCGATGGTTTGCCGGCTTAGCCGTTAAACTTTTGCATCACCAGCGTGGCGTTGGTACCACCAAAACCAAAGCTGTTCGACATCACGGTGTTTAACGTCGCTGCGGTTGGCTTGGTGATGATGTTCAGGCCTTCAGCCGCCGCATCCAGCTCACCGATGTTGATAGACGGTGCAATAAAACCATGTTCCATCATCAGCAATGAATAAATCGCTTCGTGCACACCAGCTGCACCCAGCGCATGACCGGTCATGGCTTTGGTTGCGCTGATCGCCGGGCTCTTACCGCCAAAGACCTGCTGAATAGCACCGAGTTCTTTGACGTCACCGACCGGCGTGCTGGTACCGTGGGTGTTCAGGTAATCAATAGGCGCTTTGACATCGGCCAGTGCCATTTGCATACAACGCACCGCGCCTTCACCGCTTGGCGCCACCATGTCGTAACCATCTGAAGTCGCACCGTAACCGACCACTTCAGCATAAATTTTGGCGCCGCGGGCTAAGGCATGTTCCAGCTCTTCAATCACCAGAATACCGCCGCCGCCGGAGATGACAAAACCGTCGCGGTTCGCATCATAAGTGCGTGAAGCCTGTGTTGGCGTTTCGTTGTATTTGCTCGATAAGGCGCCCATAGCGTCAAATTCCATCGCCAGCGTCCAGTGTACTTCTTCACCACCGCCGGCAAAAATCACGTCTTGTTTGCCCAGCTGGATCAGTTCCACTGCGTGACCGATACAATGCGCGCTGGTGGCACAGGCAGAGCTGATTGAATAGTTCACGCCTTTGATTTCAAACGGGGTGGCCAGGCAGGCAGAACAAGTCGATGACATGGTTTTTGGCACCGCATAAGGGCCCACACGTTTGACACCTTTTTCGCGCAAAATGTCTGCAGCTTCAATTTGGGTTTTCGATGAAGCACCGCCAGAGCCCACGACCAAGCCGGTACGTGGATTGGAGACTTGCTCTGGCGTTAAACCTGCATCTTCAATGGCCTGTGCCATGGAGATATACGCATAAGCAGCGGCGTCGCCCATAAAACGCAATGCCTTCCGGTCAATCAGAGCAGCAGTGTCAATGTTGATTTGACCCCAGACCTGAGAACGCAGCCCAAAATCGGCAAATTCCTGCGCAAAGCTGATACCGGAACGACCTTCCTGCAGGGAGGCCAATACTTCTGCTTTGTTATTACCGATACTTGAAACTATGCCCAATCCGGTGATTACCGCTCTTTTCATTCTGACTCCAGCGTAAAAAAATAGTGTTCGCGGCCATTGTACGGGCTTTTTCCCGTCAACTGGTCCAATTTCAGCGCACAGTTGTACACTCACCTGCTCACACTATTAGCCGCCAGCATGACAAACAAGTTAAAATGCGCTACTTACTGCAAATTTTTTTCTGATACGGGCCTGTTGATGAGTCAGATCCAATCCGCCACCTTGCGTTACAACGAACAAGGCACGCCGGTTTCTAATGTCTTTGATGATGTGTATTTTTCTAATGAAAGTGGCCTCGACGAGACGCAGTTTGTGTTTTTGCACAACAATCAGTTACCAGAACGCTGGCAGCAGCTGCCGAAACGTTGTTTTCATGTGATTGAAACCGGTTTTGGCACCGGGCTGAATTTTCTGGTGTGCTGGCAGGCTTTCCGGCAATTTCGTGCGGCACAGCCTGACGCCCCTTGTCAGCAACTGCATTTCTCAACTTTCGAGAAGTTCCCGTTAACTCTCAGTGATTTGACGCAGGCTTTAACCGCCTGGCCAACGTTGCAGCCGCTGGTCGCGGAGCTGTTAGCGCAGTATCCGCGGCCATTTGCCGGCTGTCACCGGCTGCAGTTTGATCAGGGCACTGTGACGCTGGATTTATGGCTTGGCGATATCAAAGACAATCTGCCGGCACTGCCGCTGTCGAACCGCGCCGATGCCTGGTTCTTGGATGGTTTTGCGCCCAGTAAAAACCCGGACATGTGGCAGGACAGTTTATTCGAAGGTATGGCGCGGTTAAGCGGCCCCGGTACTACAGTGGCGACTTTTACCAGTGCAGGCATCGTGCGGCGTGGCCTGCAAAGCGCCGGTTTTTTGGTAAAAAAAGTCAAAGGCTTTGGCCGTAAACGCGAGATGGCGGTGGGGGTTATCGCTACAGAAGCACCAGCGTTGTCATCCGCACCAGCTGAAGACGTCGTCACGCTGGTCGGTGGTGGAATTGCTGCGATCCTCACCGCATTGGCGCTGGTGCAGCGCGGCCGTCAGGTGCTTTTGCTGTGTAAAGACGAAACCGTTGCATTGGGCGCCTCACATAACCGACAAGGTGCTTTGTACCCGCAGCTGCAAGCCAGTTTCAGCCCGGTGTCGCGTTTTCATGCCAGTGCTTATGGCTTTGCTTGTCGCCGCTACCGGGACTTATCCCGTCAATTTGATTTCCCTCACCAGTTTTGCGGCGTATTGACGTTAGCCTGCACCGAAGCTCTCGCGCTGCGCCAGCATAAAATCCAACAGGAAAGCGCGTGGCCGGCGGGCTTTTTTCAGGCACTGGACGCAAAAGGGTGCAGCACAGTGGCCGGCTTGCCGCTACCCTACAACGGGCTGTTTTACCCGGATGGTGGTTGGGTCGCACCGCAGCGTTTTTGTCAGGCGGCGCTGAACTGGTTGCAGCAACAACCCGGCTTTAGTTTTTATGCCAATACGGATGTGCAGGAGTTACATAGTGGCGACGATGGCTGGCAGCTGGTGACATCGACCGGCACGTTGCGGAGCCGTCAGCTGGTGCTGTGTAATGGTGTGGACCTCACGCAATTTACCCCCACCCAACATTTGCCACTCAATCAGGTGCGGGGTCAGGTGTCCCACGTGCAGGCTCCGCAAATGGCTGCACTTCGCACTGTGATTTGTCATCAGGGGTATATCACGCCGGCCGATACGGCAGAGTTTGTCGCTGAGCATTGTGTGGGGGCGACTTTCGACCGGGACAATCGCAATACCATCAGCACTGCAGCAGACGACGCCGCCAACCTGGCTCTGGTCAATACAGTACTGCAGCAACCTGCCTGGTTTACTGATGCGGCAGTAAAGTCAGCGAAAACCGGTCTTCGCGCTACGGTACCGGATCATCTGCCCATCGCCGGCGCAGTTGCCGAAAATTTATATGTGCTGGGTGGTCTTGGTGCCCGTGGCTTGTTGTTTGCGCCGTTATTAGCTGAGCAGCTTGCCGCAACACTGTGCCAGCAGCCGCTTGCACTGAGCGATGAATTGCAGCAACTGGTGAGTCCGGCCCGCTTTTTGAAGAAACGCGTGGTATAAAACAAAAAGCCCTGACTGTTCAGGGCTTTTATTTGAGACTCGCAGAAAGTCAGAGCCGAGGTGCCTCCGCGCGCATCAGCTGCACCACAGCCCGACGGTTGGTGGCCCGGCCGCGTAAGGTGTCGTTTGGCGCCACATGGCGTTTTTCGCCGAAACCTTCAGTGCGGATCACTTTTTCATCAATCCCGGCACTGACTAAAAAAGCTTTTAAGGCCTTCGCTCTTTTGCGCGATAACTCGTCGTTGATCCAGCGTCCGCCATAACTGTCGGTATAAGTATCTATTTCAACCGCAGAAATCGCTTTGTCATGTTTCAGATACTCTGCGATTTGTGCTAACCGCGCTTCAGATTCCCGCGTCAGCGCGTCGCTGTTGCTTTGGTAATTCAGGACCGTCCGCGCAATATCGTCAAAAGTAAAACGCAACAAGCCGGCCATACAGGCACTGAATTGCTGATAAGGCATGCCAAAATGGATGGGATTCAGCTGAGCGGCGATTTTGTCGTAAGGACTATGCCAGTCGTCAAAATAAAAGGTCGGACTGAAGCCCTGTTCCAGTTCGGTTAACATGGTCCAGGCTTGCTGTTTTGGTAAGTCGCCATCAAATTGTTTTAACAGCTTCATATCCGCCAATGCTTTGGCTTGCTCACCGGCCCGCCAGCTCGGCGGTATTGACAACACTTCGGCCAGACTGTAACCGTCGGGCTGACGTTGCATTTTCAGCTGAAACAATAAATTAGACTCTTTACTGGCTGTGCTGACAAAACGAGCTTCACCAAATTGCGGAATCGCATGCACCAGTTCGCAGCGCAGGGCCGTCGCCGTTTTCACCGACCAGGCGGAATTATCTAAAGTGGCAGCATATTGCCGCACTTGTTGCCGCATATCTTGCCGGCTCATTGCCGCTTCACTGGCGCTGTTCAGTAACAGCGCACAGCACAAAGAACCTAGTTTTATGGCTGTATTCATCATTCAGTGACCAATTAACTACTGATTTTACAAGCACTTCGCCTGCAAATCTGTTGATGTTGTTTGTCTGCACATCACCGCAAACCACACACCACAGCACCTTCGCTGTCAAAACAATTAGCAAAGCTTATGCCGACGGCAAGACGAGTGGCATTTTTTTTGGCATACTGCGGCTCTTTTTTCTGACTGAATGCGGTTCATGAGCCAGCCTACCACTTTATTTGCCCAACGTTTTCGTGGCTATTACCCGGTTGTGATCGACGTCGAAACAGCCGGTTTTAATGCCCAGACAGATGCTCTGTTAGAAATTGCCGCCTGCACGCTAAAAATGGACGAGCAAGGTTTTCTCAGCATTGATCAGACGGTGCATTTTCATGTGGAGCCGTTCGAAGGTGCGGTGCTTAATCCAAGTTCTCTGGCCTTTAATGGCATCGACCCCTATAACCCGCTGCGTGGCGCTGTGCATGAACGGGAAGCGCTGACAGAAATGTTTAAAGTGGTGCGTAAAGGCCAGAAAGATGCAGGCTGCCAGCGCGCGGTGCTGGTTGCCCACAATGCGGCTTTTGATCAGGGTTTTGTCAACGCAGCGGTCGAACGCAATAATATCAAACGGTCACCCTTCCACGCCTTTGTGTCTTTTGACACCACCACGCTGGCTGCACTGGCACTGGGTCAAACTGTGCTGGCCAAAGCCTGTCAGGCCGCCGGCATCCCATTTGACGGCAAAGAGGCACACAGTGCGTTGTATGACACAGAAAGAACCGCAGAGTTATTTTGCCATATCGTCAACCGCTGGCAGACACTTGGCGGCTGGCCGCCACCGTTTCTGGATACCGACACCGAAGCGCAGGACGCCGAAACCGAATAACCTGCATAAACAACAAAACCGCCGCGGCGGTTTTGTTTTATCAGCAATAGAAAATTATTCTGCGCTGTCGTCTTTTTTGTACTTGGCTGCCGTTTCTTTAATCAGCGGTTGTAATTCACCGCGCTGGAACATTTCCAGCATAATGTCACAACCCCCAATCAGTTCACCTTCAACCCACAGCTGCGGGAAAGTTGGCCAGTTGGCGTATGCCGGTAACTCAGCGCGGATATCCGGGTTTTGCAGAATATCTACAAAGGCAAACGGCTCACCACAAGCAATCAGAGCTTGTGAAGCCTGGGCGGAAAAACCACAGCTTGGCAGTTTTGGCGAACCTTTCATGTAAATGATGATTGGGTTATCCGCCAGTTGTTGTTTGATTTTGTCGATAGTTTCCATCAGGACCTCTGCAGGAGCGCTAAAAATTTGCCACATTTTACCAAAGGAATTGTCTGTCGCCACTTGAGATCTGCCAATTTGCCCCAAAAACTCTGGCTGCAGAACAAAACCTCAACGCGAGGCTGACCATCGGGTATTTATGCAGACAATCCGCTGGTAAAACTTGAGTAATTCACTCGGGTTTTGTAGTCTACGCGATGCAGAACCACTAAACAACGCCGATGGAGAAATAGAATGGCTTTTGAATTACCAGCATTACCATATGCTAAAGACGCTTTAGCACCGCACATTTCCGCTGAAACTCTGGAATTCCACCATGGCAAGCACCACAACGCTTACGTGGTCAAACTGAACTCATTGATTGAAGGCACAGCGTTTGCCGGCAAATCACTGGAAGACATCATCAAAACTTCAGAAGGCCCTGTGTTCAACAACGCGGCACAAATCTGGAACCACACTTTCTACTGGCACTGCCTGTCACCACAAGGTGGCGGTGAGCCAACAGGCGCCTTAGCGGACGCGATCAATGCCAAATGGGGTTCATTCGCAGCATTCCAGACTGCGTTCAACGACAAAGCAGTGAACAACTTCGGTTCAAGCTGGACCTGGTTAGTCAAAAAGGCCGACGGCACGCTGGATATCGTCAACACGTCAAACGCCGGCACGCCGCTGACCGACAGCAGCGTAACTGCACTGCTGACCGTTGACCTGTGGGAACACGCCTATTACATCGACTTCCGTAATGCCCGCCCAACTTACCTGAACGCCTTCTGGGCTCTGGTTAACTGGCAATTCGCCAGCGCGAACTTCGCGAAGTAACGATTCCTTGCCAGTTACTGAAAACCCGGCTTTTGCCGGGTTTTTCTTTTCCATCTGCCCCGCCCATTTGCCCGTAATGCTGAACTACGCTTAGCGCAGCGAATCAAACAGGCAAATGTATCTCGTCGAAAATTGCTGAAAATTCTTGTAATTAGAGCGGCGAGTTCATTTTTTCCTGTCTAACCTTTAATTGCGACCCGTTTTTTTATGAGTTTGTTTGTGGAGGTGCATGATGGGCATTTTTGAGCACTACAAGTCTCGTTACGAAGCAGCACGCGAAGAGGAGTACAGCATTTCGGAGTATCTCCAGCTGTGCAAAAACGACAAAAGTTGTTATG
Organism: uncultured Chromatiaceae bacterium; assembly: GCA_946482325.1. The sequence goes on from CAMLRA010000019.1 coordinate 24,047, forward strand.
CCAGCGCGGCCGAGCGGTTGCTGATGGCAATAGGTCAGCCGGAACTGATCGATACTGCGCAAGACCCTAAACTCAGCCGGTTATTTTCCAACCGCGTCATCGCCCGCTATCCGGCGTTCTCCGAATTTTACGGTATGGAAGACGCAGTAGAGCAAATCGTTTCTTACCTGAAACACTCTGCTCAGGGCCTTGAAGAACGCAAGCAAATTCTGTACTTGCTCGGCCCGGTCGGCGGCGGTAAATCTTCGCTGGCCGAGAAACTCAAGTCTTTAATGCAACAAGTGCCGATTTATTACCTGAAAGGTTCACCGGTGTACGATCACCCGCTGTGCCTGTTCGATTTACAAGAGGACGGCAATATCCTGCAACAGGAATATGGCATTCCAAAACGCTATCTGAAAACCATTATGTCGCCCTGGGCCAGCAAACGGTTGCACGAATTTAACGGCGATATCAGCCAGTTCCGCGTGGTGAAAAAGTATCCTTCGATTCTGGACCAGGTGGCCATCGCGAAGACTGAACCTGGTGATGAAAACAATCAGGATATCGCTTCGCTGGTCGGCAAAGTCGACATCCGCATGCTGGAACATTTTGCTCAAAACGACCCGGATGCTTACAGCTATTCCGGCGCTTTGTGTCGCGCCAATCAGGGCCTGATGGAATTCGTCGAAATGTTTAAAGCGCCGATCAAAGTGCTGCATCCACTGCTGACTGCAACACAGGAAGGCAATTACAACGGCACTGAAGGGCTTGCCGCGCTGCCATTTGAAGGCATTATCCTGGCGCACAGCAATGAGTCTGAATGGCAGACTTTCCGCAATAACAAAAACAATGAGGCCTTTCTCGACCGGGTTTATATTGTCAAAGTGCCTTATTGTCTGCGGGTATCGGAAGAAGTGCGGATCTACGAAAAACTGCTGGAGCACAGTGAGCTGAAAACCGCGCCCTGCGCCCCAGGCACTCTGACCTCACTGGCGCAGTTTGCTGTGCTGTCCCGGCTGAAAAATCCGGAAAACTCCAGCATGTATTCCAAAATGCGCGTCTACGATGGTGAAAGCCTGAAAGACACAGATCCCAAAGCCAAATCCTATCAGGAGTATCGTGACTACGCCGGCGTTGACGAAGGCATGACCGGCTTGTCGACCCGCTTTGCTTTTAAAATTCTATCCCGGGTCTTTAACTTTGATACCACTGAAGTAGCCGCGAATCCGGTGCACCTGTTTTATGTGCTGGAACAACAAATTGAACGGGAACAATTCCCCGCTGATGTCGCTGAGCGTTATCTGGAGCATCTAAAAGGCTATTTGATCCCGAAATACGTCGAGTTTATCGGTAAAGAAATTCAAACAGCATACTTAGAAAGTTACTCGGAGTATGGACAAAACATCTTCGATCGTTACGTGATCTATGCCGATTTCTGGATCCAGGACCAGGAATACCGCGACCCGGAAACTGGTCAGCTGTTTGACCGCGCCGCGCTCAATGCTGAACTGGAAAAAATTGAAAAGCCAGCCGGCATCAGCAATCCAAAAGATTTCCGTAATGAAATCGTCAACTTTGTCCTGCGCGCAAAAGCGAAAAACAACGGTAAAAATCCGACCTGGACCAGCTATGAAAAGCTGCGTACTGTCATTGAGAAAAAAATGTTCTCCAGCACCGAAGAGCTGCTGCCGGTGATTTCGTTTAATGCCAAAACCTCGACTGATGACCAGAAGAAACACGACGATTTTGTCGATCGGATGATGGAAAAAGGCTATACGCGCAAACAAGTCCGTTTGTTGTCTGAGTGGTACCTGCGGGTCCGGAAGTCACAATGAGTTGGGGGTTGAGCCGGAGGCAATATGGCGCATTTTATCGATCGACGCCTGAACGGCAAAAACAAAAGCGCGGTGAACCGGCAACGGTTCATCCGCCGCTATAAACAACAAATCAAACAGGCAGTGTCTGATGCGATCAGTAAACGCAGCGTCACTGATATCGACAAAGGTGAAAGTGTTTCGATCCCAGGACGCGACATCACGGAGCCATTTTTCCATCAGGGCAGCGGTGGTCACCGCGAGCGCGTGCATCCTGGCAATGATCAGTTTAGTGAAGGCGACCGCATCAAACGACCTTTAGGCGGCCAAGGCGGTGGCTCTGGTCAGGGTGATGCCAGTGCCGATGGTGAAGGCGAAGACGAGTTTGTCTTTTCGATTTCAAAAGACGAGTACCTGGATTTATTGTTTGAAGATTTAGAACTGCCGAACCTGCGGAAAAACCAGCTGGATAAACTGGTGCAGTATAAAAATGTCCGTGCGGGTTATCGTTCCGAAGGCGTGCCCAGCAATATCGACATAGTCCGTTCTTTACAGGGTTCACTGGCGCGACGGGTCGCGATGACTGCTGGCAAGAAAAAGCAACTGCATGAAATAGAACAGGAAATAGCCGAACTTGAAGCGTCCGCCCTGCCGGACATGCAAAGGTTGCAGCTGTTAAATATGCAGGCTGATGAATTACGTCGCCGTATTGACGCTGTCCCTTTTATTGACAGTTTTGATCTACGTTTTCGCAATTTCGCCAAAAGACCAGAACCGACCAGTAAAGCCGTGATGTTTTGTCTGATGGATGTGTCGGGTTCTATGGATCAGGCCACCAAAGACATGGCAAAACGTTTTTACATATTGCTCTACATGTTTTTAAGTCGCAGCTATAAGAATGTCGACGTGGTGTATATCCGCCACCATACCCAGGCCAAAGAAGTCGATGAACACGAGTTTTTTTACTCGCAGGAAACCGGTGGCACTATTGTCTCCAGTGCATTGAAACTGATGGCCGAAGTCGTCAAAGAGCGATATGACCCGACTGAGTGGAATATTTATGCGGCACAGGCCTCAGATGGCGACAACTGGGCTGATGATAGCCCGCAATGCTCGCAATTATTGGCAGAACAGTTGCTGCCGTGGGTGCGTTATTACGCCTACATAGAAATTACCCAGCGTCCGCATCAAAGCCTGTGGGTTGAATATGAAAAGCTGCTCAGCAGTTTCGATAATTTTGCCATCCAGCCTATCCGCCAGGTCAGCGATATTTACCCGGTGTTTCGTGAGCTGTTTAAGAAACAAGCTGCCTGAGAACAAGGAGTCTTTATGTCGGCCAAAAAGAAAGTACTGCCTTTATCCGATGGCCCGGACTGGAGTTTTGAGCTGCTGACGCAGTATCAGACTGAAATTGAGCGGGTCGCCCGTTTTTACAAACTGGATTATTACCCGAATCAAATAGAAATCATCACCGCCGAACAAATGATGGACGCTTATTCCAGCGTCGGCATGCCAATTGGTTATAACCACTGGTCATACGGCAAAAAATTTATTCAGACTGAACAAAACTACAAACGCGGGCATATGGGACTGGCTTATGAAATTGTGATTAATTCCAATCCCTGTATCGCCTACCTGATGGAAGAAAATACCATTACTATGCAGGCATTGGTGATGGCTCACGCCTGTTATGGCCATAATTCCTTCTTTAAAAACAACTATTTATTCAAAACATGGACGGACGCATCGTCGATTATCGACTATCTGGTATTTGCAAAAAAATACATCAGTGATTGTGAAGAGAAATATGGTCTGAACGAAGTTGAAGACATTCTGGACTCCTGTCATGCCCTGATGAACTATGGGGTCGACCGTTACAAAAGGCCGCAAAAAATATCCATGGATGAAGAGCAGCGCCGCCAGCAAGACCGGGAAAAATATCTGCAATCGCAAGTCAATCAGCTTTGGCGCACTATTCCGAATAAAGAGTCTTTTAACAAACCCATCGAACAGCATTATCCGAAAGAGCCGCAAGAAAACATCCTGTACTTTATTGAAAAAAATGCACCGCTGCTCAAACCCTGGCAACGCGAAATTGTGCGGATAGTGCGTAAAATCTCGCAATATTTTTACCCGCAAAAACAAACTCAGGTGATGAATGAGGGCTGGGCGACCTTCTGGCATTACAATATCCTGCAGCATTTGTACAACGAAGGTCTGGTCAGCGATAAGTTTATGCTGGAAGTGCTGCACAACCACACTAATGTGGTGTATCAGCCGGCCTACAATTCAAAATACTATTCCGGCATCAACCCTTATGCCCTCGGCTTTGCCATGTTTACTGACCTTCGCCGGATCTGTGAACACCCTACTGCCGAAGATAAAGAATGGTTCCCCGACATTGCCGGCTCGGATTGGGTCGAAACCTTGCATTTTGCCATGCAGAACTTTAAGGATGAGAGTTTTATCAGCCAGTATCTGTCACCCAAAGTGATCCGGGATTTTCATCTGTTTGGTATTGTTGATGACGATAAAGAGCAGCAACTTGAAGTCGCCGCTATTCATAACAGCTCAGGCTATCGGAAGGTACGGCAAATGCTGTCGGCGCAATATAATCTCAGTAATATCGAACCCAACATTCAGGTTTATAACGTGGACGTGACTGGTGACAGGTCGCTGACGCTACGATTTGTGCCTAATCAGCGGGTACCACTGGCAGAGAATTTTCCACTCGTGTTGAAACATTTGCATCGGTTGTGGGGTTTTACGGTGAAACTGGAACAACTGAACGATGATAACAGCAGCAAAATATTAGGCATGATGCCACCAGAATAAATCAGGCCGGCAAATGCCGGCCTGATTTATTCTGCCGAAGTCACATTATTTACCGGCAACAGTCACCCGGTTGCGGCCTTCAGCTTTGGAGGTATAAAGTGCTTTGTCTGCCGCTTCAATCCATTGCCGGTGTTCGAGCATGTCAGAGCTATATTCGGCAATACCAACACTCACTGTAGCTTTGAGCAATTGCTGATTAAACTCCATCGACAAGGCCTCAACGGTTTTACGCAAGCGTTCAGCAAAATACAGCGCCTGATCAGCAGAGGTATCCACCAGCAAAACCGCAAACTCTTCGCCGCCATAACGCCCTGCGACGTCAGTTTCGCGCAGATTTTTTTTCACCGCCTGCGCCACCTGCCGGATCACTACGTCGCCGGCAGCATGGCCATAACCGTCGTTAATGCGCTTAAAGTGATCGATGTCACACATCAGCAACGTGCCCTGATGCCCGCTGCGTTTTAAGCGTTTAAATTCATTGTGCAGCGCGTCTTCCCAAGTGCCGCGATTATTCAGTTCAGTCAGAAAATCGGTTTTTGACAGTTGACGCAGCTGACCATTCATCGATTCCAGTTCCAACCGACTGGTCGCGACATCAGTCACATCATAAATAATCATACAAAGATGCGTCACCACACCGCGCAGGTCAGTGATGGGGAAAATTGTGCTGTTCTGGTACATGTAATCGGCCACACCGGTAATAGGCCGGTAGTTACGGAACTTAAAGATGAAAGGCCGCTGTTCCCAAATGGTAAAAGCGCGGTTTTTCAGCAGGATCACCGGGTCGCATTTACGTCTGAGCCAGTCTTCATCAATTTCTGAAAACAAATCAAACAGATAACGGTCACGCACCTGCCGTGGCGTCAAACCGCTGTGGTTTTCCATAAAGCCGTTCCACACCTGAATTTTATAGTCAGCAGTGAGCACAACCAGGCCCACATCCACGGTCTGAAACATGTCGAGCAGCCAATGCACCTCGGCAACTTCGGGACTGATATTTTGCATAGTTACTCTTCTAACAGGAATTCGACTTTGTAATTCAATGTTTTAATGCTGTCTTCGGTAAACAGCAGTAACAAATCACAATTGATGTTGTAATTCTCAATGCCGTAGCTGATTTCGATCGCAAGGGTGCGTTTCCAGCGCCGGGCATTGGCTTTAATCATTTCACTGACCGGTGCATGTTGGCCCAGCACCACCGGGTGGCCCTGACTGAACGACATATCAATTTGCTCAGCGAGGCCTTTGAGTACAGCACCGATCAGGATATTGCCAATATCCATCAGCAACTCGAGTTCTGTTTTAGATGTTAACTTGCCCTCGTATTTCAGCAGTTTAGCGATGTCAGCGAAGCTGGAGTCATTCAAAATCAATAAAGCTTCACCGGACACACCACCGCCGATAAACCCCTGACACACAGCGGATGTGGTCTGCTTTTGCTCGACTGACGCAATCGCCATATGTAACTCACTGACTTCAATCACGTTAACATTGGGAATTGGCAGTTTCACGAAGACTTTCAGCAGCCGCGCCAGCAAATCGCCAGCCTGCCCCATTGCCACGTTGGTCAATTCCTGGAAAACGTCACGCAACACCGGATCCAGCGCGAAATTAGCACTACTGTGATGGTTGGCAGCAAAAGCGCGATCCAGCACTTTTTGACTGTCCTGCACGGTATGCACTGAAGTAAATTGCTGCAAAACTTCCTGCAGTTTTTCCGCCGAAACCGGTTTTTTAATAAAATCGAGAGCGCCAAATGACAACACCCGTTCACGGGCTTCCGGCTGGATGTCGCCGGAAACGACCACCACTTTTACCGGAATTTGTTGCGCCTGAATGGCTTGTAACACGCCATAACCATCAAGGATTGGCATATTTAAATCGAGGAATAATAAATCAATGGGCTGGCGTTTCAGCACTTCCATTGCTTCCTGGCCATGACCGGCAAAACTGACTTTGTCCTGCCAGTCGGCCGGCAGGCTGCGGGCCATTTGCTTTCGGGCTAGATTTGAATCATCACAGATTAGGACGGCTGCTACCATGCAAGACTCACAAGGCTAAGGGATATGAACCAGTGTAGCGTCTGCGTTCGTAATATGCGAACCTGTCCCGACTTTTGCCGGATGAATTTTTCGCTGTTAGTCTCTGTATTCCATACTTTTTTAAAAGGACTCCCTGATGCGTAAATCCTTGATAACGACCCTCTTCTTACTCAGTGCGCCATGGCTGCAGGCTGCAGATTTAACCGCCAGCCTGCCCGTGCGTTTATCTGAAGTGAAAGCTGGTGAACGTCCACTGGAGCTGCAAGGCACGCCGGTCAACTTACAGACCTTGGCGCCGGATTTTAAAGTAGCAGATGCCAGTTTTAAGCCGGTCAAACTCAGCGATTTTGCCGGGAAAACGGTGCTGATCAGTACAGTGCCCAGTCTTGACACCGGCGTTTGCTCCATTCAGACGAAAAAATTCAACGAAGAAGTCAGCCGCCTGCCTGCAGACGTCGTGATCCTGACTATTTCCAATGACTTACCTTTTGCGCAAAAACGCTTTTGCCAAAAGGAACAGGTCGACAAGTTAATGGTGTTGTCCGATGCGGTGTGGGGTGATTTCGGTTCCAGCTATGGCCTGCGGATCAAAGACATGGGCTTATTGACCCGCGCCGTGCTGATTGTTGATCGCAACGGTAAACTGGTCTATCAGCAACTGGTGCCTAAATTATCGGAAGAACCGGATTACACGGCGGCTTTGACTACGCTGAAGCAATTTGCCGGTAAAAAATCTTAATCCTGCCGCTTGAAAAAACGCTGACAAACCTTATTAAAGGGATAGGACAACGCCGTAACTCGGGTTGTTTTATCCCGGCCTCCGCCAATTGGGTTGGCCATTAACTATCTGATTTGCTTAACAAAGAAATTAGTGAGGTTTGACTATGCACGCTTTTGATTTCAGCCCTTTTTACCGTTCATTTATCGGTTTTGATCACCTGGCGAACCTGATGGATGCCGCCGCCCGTAACGAAAAACAACCGGCCTATCCACCGTACAATATTGAAGTCACCGGTGAGGATCAGTATCGCATTACCATGGCCGTGGCTGGTTTTGAACCGCATGAGCTCAGCATCGACACCGAACGTAATACCCTGTTTGTGCGTGGCCAGAAGAGCGACAAGACTGAAGACCGTCGTTTCCTGCATCAGGGCATTGCCGAACGCAATTTTGAACGCAAGTTCCAGTTATCAGATTATGTCCGTGTGACGGGCGCCACAGTGCATCATGGTTTATTGCATATCGAACTGCTGCGCGAAATCCCGGATGCGTTAAAACCACGCAAAATTGCTATCCAGACCGGTCAGCCAACTGCTGTGTTGACCCAGCAACCGGCGGCCAATACAGAGCTGGTGCAGGACGCAGTGGTACTGCCTACAGGCACCAATTAAGCAGTTTCATAAAAGATAAAGCCGCATCATGCGGCTTTATCTGTTTTTTATCCCTGCAAAAACTGCAATATAAGCGGATTGACGAGCCCAGGCTCCGTCACTGGCCCCATATGACCACAATCCAGCGCCACTAATTCAGCCTGCGGCAGCGCATCGGCTAAAGCGCGTGCAATACGCTGCGCCGGTGGCCTGCTGCTGCGCCCGGTTAACAACAGCACTTTACCCTGTATCGCCGCAGCATAAGCAGCAAGACTGGCCGGTTCCTGACTGAGCGCCTGAAAATCCAGCGTCACCTTTGCAACCTGAGTTGCCAGTTGTTGCTGCATTCGTGCCGGCAACGCGGCGAAATAACCATCCTGCTGCCAATAGTCGATAAAACGCTGCGCCGCCGCCTCATCTGGCAAGCCAGGCAAGGCGTCAGCCAAAGTCTGGACTTCCTGCCATAACGCACCGGCATCGGCCAGTTGTGGTAATAAATGAAAGGCAACCGGCTCAAACAACGCCAGCTTATTAATTTGTAGCTGTTGGCAACGCGCCAGATGCAAAGCCAGTGCGCCGCCGTATGAGTGCCCTATCACATCGATCGGCTCATCGCGACACCGCACCGGTAACTTTTGCAGCAAAGCCTGTGCTTCAGCTTCAAGCGACCAGGGCTGCTGCTTTGGCAGTTCCAGCCCACCATAACCGGTTAAATCCGGTAAAAAACATTGCTGCCGCTCGGCCAGCTCACTGGCAAGCGGCAGCCATTGGCGGTGGCTGGACATTGAGCTGTGCAGCAACAGCAACGGCCTGCCGCTGCCAAGCTGTTTTACCATGCGTGGATCAGCAAAAATGCTGCCCCACACAGCAAAGCAGCGAAAGTTGCAATCATGCCCAAAAACCGTGGGATTGAGGTACCACTGGAGCGGCGCAACCCGGTTAAATGCAACAGACGGCCGCCCACAGTGAACACACCCAGCAGGTGGATTTGCCAGGCAGCAGCCTGCTGCTGTTCGGCAATCAACATAATCACCAACAACAGCGGCACATATTCGGCGAAATTGCCATGAATACGGATAGCTTTAATCAGTTCCGGCTGCTGACCATCGCCTAAGCCAACCCGCAGTTTAAAGCGCTGACGCACCACCGCCAGCGCCAGACCGACATACATCACCGCCAACACGGCCGCATACATTGCTGTGATCATTACCACCCCGATAATTGTTGTTGTACCAGCTGTTGAAACACCCGGATATGACAGGGCGCCGAATTCAGCGCCGGAATATATTGATAATCAGTGCCGCCGGCATGTAAAAACACTTCTTTATTTTCGACGGCAATTTCTTCCAGTGTTTCCAGGCAATCGGCGGCAAAGGCCGGGCACAGCACCTGCAACTTCTTCACGCCCTGCGCTGGCAACTGCGTCAGCAATTCGTCGGTATAAGGCTGTAACCATTTTTCTTTCCCCACCCGCGACTGGAAACTGACCAGCACCTGCTCCGAGGTTAAGCCCAAATCTGCGGCCAGATTTGCGGCAGTTTCGCGGCAATGCCGCTCATAAGGGTCGCCCAGACGGACAAAACGCTCCGGAATGCCATGGAAAGACAACAACAATTTGTCAGCCTGACCATGTTGCTGCCAGAACATCTTCACTGAGCCCGCCAATGCTTTGCGATAAATCGCTGTGTGGTGATAGTGTTTGACCAGACGGATTTCAGCAATATCACGGCGTTGTTGCTGATACAACGCGATTTGGTCGGATATAGCCGCCGTGGTCGTCGCCGAATATTGCGGATAAAGCGGTATCACTACAAAGCGGCTAACGCCCTGTGCGGTCAAATCATCTAACACCGATGCAATGGAAGGCGTGCCATAGGTCATGGCGTAACGCACCTGCACCGGCGTGTCAGTCAGTTCCAGCCTTTTGGCTAATGCGTCGGTTTGACGTTCCGTAATAACCCGCAGCGGCGAGCCTTGGTCCCACCAAATCGACTGATAGAGTTTAGCAACGCGACGACCGCGAAAAGGCAGGATAATGCCGCGCAGGATGCATTGCCATAAAATCGCCGGATAGTCGACGACACGTTGGTCAGATAAAAATTGTTTCAGATAACGCTGCACCGCCGGTACTGTTGGCTCATCCGGTGTCCCCAGATTGACCAGCACCACGGCGTATTCAGAGGGTGCTCGTTCTAACATGGCATAAACTCTTGGAAATTATGCGGAATTGGCAGGAAGTCTACCATTTTCGCATCAGGCGTAAACCCAAAAAAACCGTTCAGCGGCAGCGAAAAAAATGCAACAGACCAAGCGGCGTATGAACAGGGCGGCCATTGCCAGTCATTCTTCTGGCTAAGCAGGCTGCAAAGGTATGACAGACAAAAACAACAAAGCCCACTGTCGTGGGCTTTGTCTCTATTCCGTAATCCTGCGGTACCGGGTTTAACCCAACAGCTCGCTAAGGATTTTGCTGACCGCGTCCACCGCCTGAGTGCCATCCAGATGATGATACTGCGTCAGGCCCTGTTCGGCTTGGTTACGGTAATAACCGACCAGTGGTTCAGTCTGTTCGTGATACACGCCTAAACGCTTACGGACAGTTTCTTCTTTATCGTCATCGCGGATCACCAGATCTTCACCGCTGACATCGTCTTTACCGGCCACTTTAGGTGGATTGTAAGTGACGTGATAAACCCGGCCTGACGCCGGATGCACACGACGGCCGCTCATCCGTTCAACGATGACATCGTCCGGCACGTCAAATTCAATCACGTGATCGACCAGAACACCATTGTCTTTCATCGCATCCGCTTGCGGAATAGTGCGCGGGAAACCATCTAATAAAAAGCCTTTGGCGCAATCCGGTTTGGCGATGCGTTCTTTCACCAGACCAATGATGATTTCATCAGACACCAGCTGACCTGCATCCATCACTTGTTTGGCAGCGAGGCCCATTGCAGTGCCCTCTTTGATGGCGGCACGGAGCATATCTCCGGTAGAGATTTGCGGAATACCGTACTTGTTCATCAAAAACTGTGCCTGTGTTCCTTTACCGGCACCAGGTGCACCCAACAGAATAATTCGCATACCAAAACCTCGGTTTTTCAGAAACGGTTCCAAATGTTATAAGCGCTGGATCTTTACATAATGTCAGTCAGCAGACAAGGAATTTGTCGGCTGCTCAGAGCAGCCAGCTGCAAGCCGACTTTAGTACTAACTCCGGTCTGACCGCAGTATGCACAAAAATGCCGGTCAAACACTATTCGACGATAGTTGCACTGCAATTAAACAAAACCCGGCAAAAGCCGGGTTTTATTTGATCAGCGCTGTTGATTATTTCGCCAGCGACATCAGCAAGCTATTTAACCGGGTGACAAAAGTCGCCGGGTTTTTCAGGCTGCCACGTTCAGCCAGCAGCGCCTGTTCAAACAGCACTTCGACCCATTGTTTAAACTGCGCTTCATCCTGCACGTCCGCAACATGACGCACCAGCTGGTGGTCCGGGTTCAGTTCGAAAATTGGCTTCACTTCCGGCACTTTCTGGCCAACTGATTCCATCAGTTTGATCATCTGAGTGCTCATATCGAACTCGTCAGTGACCACACATGCCGGGCTGTCGGTCAAACGATGACTGACTTTAACATCTTTGACCTGGTCGCCCAGCGCGGTTTTAAAACGCTCCGCCACAGCGGCAAATTGTTTTTCCGACTCTTCCTGGGCTTTTTTGGTGTCTTCGTCGTCCAGTTTGGACAAGTCCAGCCCACCTTTGGCCACTGAACGCAGTTTTTTACCGTCAAATTCAGTCAGATGCTGCATCAGCCATTCATCGATGCGATCGGATAACAGCAGTACTTCCAGGCCTTTTTTGCGGAACACTTCCAGATGCGGGCTGTGTTTCGCCGCCTCATAGCTGTCGGCGACGAGGAAATAAATCTCGTCCTGACCTTCTTTCATCCGGCTGACATAGGCTTCTAAGCCAACGCTTTGTGTTGCGCTGTCTTCGTGCGTCGATGCAAAGCGCAACAGTTTGGCGATGCTTTCCTTATTGGCATGATCCTCGGCCGGGCCTTCTTTTAATACCTGACCAAATTCAGTCCAGAAGGTCTGATATTCGCTTTGATCTTCAGCCTTGGCCATTTTTTCCAGCATTTTCAGCACACGTGAGGTACAACCCTTACGCAGGCTCTGCGTCACTTTGGTGTCCTGCAGAATTTCACGCGATACGTTTAGCGGCAGATCGCTGGAATCCAGCACGCCTTTGATAAACCGCAGGTAGCTTGGCATAAACTGTTCAGCGTCATCCATGATAAAGACACGCTGCACATAAAGTTTCAGGCCGTGGCGGGCGTCGCGGTTCCACAAATCAAACGGTGCTTTTTTCGGCACGTATAACAGACTGGTGTAGTTGGTATTGCCTTCAACTTTGTTGTGGCTCCAGCTCAGTGGCTCAGTCCAGTCATGTGAAATGTGTTTGTAAAACTCGGTGTATTCGTCATCACTAACTTCTGATTTGTCGCGCATCCACAGCGCTGTCGCTTTGTTGACCGCTTTCCAGCTGCCTTCGGTTGCCGCGATGGTCTCGCCGTCTTCTTCCCGCGCTGGTGTGCCCTCTTCCCACATTTCAACCGGGATGGAGATATGATCAGAATATTTGGTGATAATGCTTTCGACTTTCCACTTGCTTAAAAACTCGGACTCGCCTTCGCGCAGGTGCAGGATAATGTCGGTCCCGCGGCTGGTTTTGTCCGCAGGAGCCAGGGTGTAATCGCCTTCACCGGCTGATTCCCATTCCACTGCGCTGTCTGGCGTGGCACCGGCTTTTAACGTGCGCACTGTGACTTTGTCAGCAACGATAAATGCTGAATAAAAGCCGACGCCAAACTGACCGATGAGCTTGGAGTCTTTGCTCTGGTCGCCGCTTAACTGCGAGAAAAATTCTTTAGTGCCTGATTTGGCAATAGTGCCTAAGTGACTGATCACTTCATCCAGCGTCATACCAATACCGTTGTCACTGATAGTGATGGTTTTGGCCGCTTCATCCAGAGTCACGCGGACGCGTAGATCACCGTCATTGCCGTACAGGCTGCTGTCCGATAAGGCCAGAAAACGCAGCTTGTCAGCGGCGTCAGAAGCGTTGGAAATTAATTCACGCAGGAAAATTTCTTTGTTCGAGTACAAAGAATGGATCATCAGTTGCAGCAACTGTTTGACTTCGGCCTGGAAGCCGTGGGTTTGTTTTTGTGTTGTTTCAGTCATCTACCGCTCCTTTCACACTCAATTCTTCGGCCTGGCACTGGCAAAGGCGAACGCCATGCAGCAGTGAGCCTGTTCATTCGGCTTCAGATATGAGGTCGGGGGATTTTTTTTCAAGGGCTCTGAATGACAAGGCCTGACAGCAGAGGATGAACTATTGGCCAGCCCACGGACGGCGACAACGAGTTGGGCAAGGGTTTAAAAGGGTTTGCGGCCGCTTAGCGCATAAGACAAGGTGCTGCCGTCGAGATATTCCAGTTCACCGCCAACCGGCATACCCTGCGCCAGACGCGACACCTGAATGTGGTGTTTGCGGCACAGTTCGGCGATATAAAATGCGGTTGCTTCACCTTCAACCGTCGGATTAGTCGCCAGGATCACTTCTTCAATTTTTCCTTGTACCAGTTGTTGTGACAAAGCATCTAAGCCTAGTTCAGCGGGTCCGACACCATCCAGCGGCGACAGCTGGCCACGTAAGACAAAATAACGACCGGCGAATAAACCGGTTTGTTCGATGGCAAAGAGATCTGCGGCGCTCGCGACGATACAAAGCACAGAACTCTGGCCGCGAATCGGATGGGCGCAAATCTGGCAGATCTGGCCCTCGCAAAAAGTCCGGCAACGCTGACAATGCCCGACTTTACTCATGGCCGCCTGCAGCGCATCCGCCAACTGCAGGCCGGCTTCGCGATTGCGTTCGAGCAACTGATAGGCCATCCGCTGCGCTGATTTTGGCCCGACCGATGGCAGGACCCGTAACGCATCAATCAGCTTTTGCACCAGCGGCGTATGTTTACCCATCAATCACCTCAGCCCGCAACTGCTTAGAACGGCATTTTAAAGCCTGGTGGTAACTGCATACCGCCGGTAACAGAGGCCATCCGCTCTTTGCTGGTTTCTTCCACGCGGCGCACTGCATCGTTAATGGCTGCAGCGATCAAATCTTCCAGCATTTCTTTGTCGTCGGCCATCAGGCTATCGTCGATGCTGATGCGGCGCACATTGTGATTGCCTGTCATTGTGACTTTCACCATGCCGGCACCGGCTTCACCGGTCACTTCCAGCCGGGCGATTTCTTCCTGCGCACGCTGCATTTTTTCCTGCATCGCCTGCGCCTGTTTCATGATGTTACCCATGCCACCTTTAAACATAATCTGTACTCTCAGCTGTATTGATAATGGCGGCCAAGATAATCACAAAGCCGCAAAATTACAAGATTTCGCCTGTGCGCAAAACACAGACTGTTGAATTAAAATACTTCCAGGCTGTCCGGCAGCCATTCACCGCCAAAATCCTGCATAATGCTGCACAGTGCCGGATCCTGCTGTAACAGCTGATGCACATAACGCCGCCGCGCCGCATCAATGCGTTGCTGCAGCGCCTGCGGACTGGCCGGCACTTCGTCAACAAAATCAACCTGCACACTAAGCGGCTGGCCAAAAGATTCTGACAGCACCGCCTGTAGTTGGGCTCTGTTACGCTCTGAATCCAGATGTTTTTGTGTTGCGCTGACCTGCAGCACTAATTGATCTTCCGTCAGCTGCATGCTGCTGTGCAGTAAAAATAACCGCATCAGGCCGCCGATGCGTAAACTGTCGATACGCTGTGCCCAGGCGTCGACCTGACTGCTGCTGCGTACGGCAAAATTACCAGCGTGGATTTCGCCATCAAAACGAAGATCGGCATCGTGCGTCGCGACAGTTTCTACTTCGGCGATGGCTTCACTGGCAAAATCGACGTTGTCCGGCTCGTCCGGTATAGCCAGACTTTCCAGCAAAGCGTGACGGATGGGTTGCACCGCCGGGCTATATTCCTCTTGCCACTGCCAGTGCTCAGTACCCTGTGTCAATTCGGTGCTGTCCGCCGGATCTGTTTCTTCATCAGTGACGGTTACGCTGAGCAATGCAGCAGGCTGAGGCTCTTCATCATCCATCAGTTCAACTGCATTTACAGGTTCGGGGTCAAGCGATGCCGGAGTCGTTGCCGGCAAATCCTCCCAAGGCGGAACCTCCGCAGGCGTGACAGCAGTTTGGCTGTCTGCTGCCGGCGCTGGTCTTGCGGTGAGGATTGCCTCTGGACGCGCTGAGGTTAAAGGCTCAGCAGTGACCACTGCGGGTTCCGGGATAGCCGGAACCGAGCTCGCTCTGGGCGGTAATGTCACAGGCGCCTGCTGGCGCTCAGACTTTTTTGGTTCGTTCGAAACCGTGCGTTGTAAACCACGGCGCGCCAGAATACTGGCGGTGACTGAATCGATGCCGCTGTCTGGTTCTGCCACAGCGACCGGTTCCGCCGCAAGCGGAGTTGGCTGTGTCACTACAGCAGCTGGGGTGAGCGCCGGTTCAGGCTGATGTGGTGCGACTTGCTGCTGCGGTGCCGGTTCAGGCTGTAACTGAGCGACATGTAGCTGCGGCACAGCTGCAGGCTCAGGCGCAGCCGATGCCTGCTCTGCGGCTGGTGTCAGCTGAGGTGCCGGTGAGGAAACAGCCAATGCCGCTGATAGCGCCGCGGCGCGCCCGGCGCTGACTTCCGGCGCAGCCCCCGCTTTGGCCGGCACAAAAGCAATAGCGCGTAATAACGCCATTTCCAGGCCAATGCGTGGCTCTGGCGCGTAGGGCAAATCACGTTTGCCGGATAACAATAACTGGTAATACAGCTGGATTGCTTCCGGCGCATGCGTTTTAGCGACAGCGCGAACAAAAGCCGATTCAGTCAAAGCGAGCTCAGAAGCACTGAGCTGATACTGTGATAACGCCGCCAGATGCAGCAGCGACAACATGTCATCCAACACCGCCTGAAAATGGCTATGGCTGCTGACGAGTTGCTGCAAATGGGCCTGCATCGAGGCTAAATCCCGGTTCAGCACATCCTGCAGCAGAATTTCGGCCCAGCTTTGCTCCAAAAACCCGAGCATTTCGCGCACAGCACCGAGGCGAATATCGCCATTGGTCTGAGCGATGGCCTGGTCCGTCAGACTCAGCGAATCACGCAAACTGCCTTTGGCGGCGCGCGCCAGCAAAGCGAGCGCATCTTCTTCTGCAGCTATGCCTTCCTGGCTCAGAATAAAGCTTAAGTGCTGCTTGATCTGGCTTTGTGATAAGGCTTTTAAACTGAACTGCAAACAACGCGACAACACTGTAATTGGCAGCTTTTGCGGATCTGTCGTCGCCAGCAAAAACTTCACATGCGGCGGCGGTTCTTCCAGGGTTTTTAGCAGCGCATTAAAACTGTGTTTGGACAGCATGTGCACTTCATCGATGAGATAAACCTTATAACGACCGCGGGTCGGCGCGTATTGCACGTTGTCCAGCAGGTCGCGGGTATCCTCGACTTTGGTGCGGCTTGCCGCGTCAATTTCCATTAAATCAACGAAAAAGCCTTTGTCGATTTCGGTGCAGGCACTGCAAATGCCACAAGGCGTCGCAGTGACGCCTTGTTCGCAGTTCAGGCTTTTGGCAAAGATGCGGGCTATGGTGGTTTTACCCACGCCGCGGGTGCCGGTAAACAAATAAGCATGGTGCAGACGGTTTTGGGTTAGCGCGTGTGTCAGGGCAGTTTTGACATGCTCTTGCCCCACCAGCTGACCAAAATTCTGTGGCCGCCATTTACGCGCCAGCACCTGATAACTCATTTGTTCACCTTGTCGGAAATTGCGCCGGCATTACGCCCGGAGTCTGGCCGGATTTAATGGCCCGGAAAATCAACCAGGCTGTGGATGGTTAAGCCCAGTGCTTCCAGCCGCTGCTGGCCACCTAAATCTGGCAGATTGACCACAAAAGTCGCGTCTGCGACCTGACCACCTAAACGACGCACCAGTTTGGTTGTGGCATCAATAGTACCACCAGTCGCCAATAAATCGTCAACTAACAGGACTTTATCTTCTGCACTAATCGCATCAAGATGAATCTCCAGCGTGTCCTGGCCATATTCCAGCTGGTAACTTTCCGCAATCGTTTCACGCGGCAGTTTGCCAGGTTTACGCACAGGTACAAAGGCAACACCCATGGCATAAGCCAGTGGCGCACCAAAAATAAAACCACGTGATTCAGTACCGACAATTTTAGTGATGCCATGGCCACTGTAATGTTGTTTCAGGTGATCAATCACGGCCGCAAAAGCAGCGCCATCCTGCATCAGC
>CAMLRA010000020.1 GCA_946482325.1 uncultured Chromatiaceae bacterium
CAGCGGTAACGCCATTGCCTGCTGGTAACGACTAAAATCGGCTTCGGTCAGCTGGCGGCCATCGGCATAAAAGCGTGCGGCCTGCGGTCGTTGACTGGTTTGCGCAATAAGGCTGCGCACTTCAGCCCCGGTATAGCTTTGTGGTGCTGTAGCAAAGTCAAACATGCCGGCAGTGCTGCGAAATAACACCGCATTATCAGCCTGAATTTGAGTCGCAGTGCGCAGAATTTGGTCAGGCACCGGGCTTCGCGCCAGCCAGTAATCAACCTGAAGCTGTGCCGGTGTCAGACCCGGAATATCGTGCACAGCGGCGCTGGCTTTGGTCAATGGCAGCCACAACGCACCGGACAACAGCAGATAATGAAAAACGAGGGCGCAACAATACTGACGGAGCTTGCGGCTGTGCATGGATAAACCTATGACATGGCGGGAATTTTTTATTCAAGTATACTGGCCACAGATCAAATGACAAGCGCAGGCGTCCGCATGACCGTAGCACAGAGCTTGATGAAACATCTTTGTAAATCAATTACTTTTGACATTTTATTTCGCTCGTCAGCGCAGCGCAGACCGCAGCGGCATGTCGCCGGCACTCTGATGTTGGCGCTTGTATTGCTCAGTCATACCGGATGCAGCCAGTCGCCGCAGCCGCCGGCCTCTCCTGATGTAGCTCTAGCGGCAGCGCCGCTGATCCCGCTGACCACCAGACAACTGGTCATTGTCATCAGCGACAATTGGCAGGCCAGCAGCGGGCGCTTGTATCGGTTTACCCGCAGTACAGGTATGCCATGGCAAGCAGTGGGTCCGGCAAGTGCTGTTGACCTGGGCCGAAACGGCAGCGCCTGGGGACTGGGTTTACATCCGTCGCAACAGGGGCAGCAAAAACAGGAAGGTGACGGTAAAGCGCCAGCAGGCTTGTTCCGCTTAAGCGCCGCTTTTGGAGCTTTGCCGGCAGTGACCACACAGATGCCATACCAACAAATGAGCCGTTTTGACTATTGTATTGACGTGCCGACGTCACCTTTGTACAACCAGACGTTGGATGTCCGGCAGTATCGGCCGGAATGGACCGCCGGCAGCTCAGAGCCAATGCGGCGTGACCTGATGGAAACACCGGATGCGGTGTATCAGCAAGGTTTGTTTGTCGACCACAATTTTAGTGACGGCGAGGCCCGCCAGACGGGTGCCGGCAGCTGTATTTTTCTGCATCAAAAGGCCGCCAATGGCCGGAAAACCGCCGGTTGTACAGCTCTAGAGCCGGCAGCACTCAGTGCGTTGCTGCAGTGGCTGGACCCGCAAAAAGCACCGCTTTATCTGCTATTGCCTGTCGCAGAATACCGCCGCCTGCAGCAGGAATGGCAATTACCGGTGCTGGCCGAATGACGTCAGAGACAAGTGGAGTGACCTCAGCAGTGTACTTACTCAAACAGATATTCCGGTTGATGCCTTTTTGTAGCCTGCTCTTGTGGTTAAGCGGTTGTGCCAGTCAGCCGGACGCTCAGCTGCGTCAGCAACTCACCCAACAAATTCAGGCGGCCGGGTTACAGCCTGATCAAGTCGCGCTGCTGGTCATGCCGGTGGCTGCCGGGCCTCAGAACAGGCCATTGATTGCACACAATGCGGATTTATTGATGCAACCGGCCAGTACGTTAAAACTGCTGACCAGCGCGGTCGCCTTAGACCAGTTGGGCCCGTTATGGCGTGGCGAAACTGAACTGCTGGTCGACCCTGCCGATTTGACGAAGGCGCGGCATCAAGGTGTGCTGCGTCAGCCGTTGTTTGTGCGCGGGAAAGGCAATCCGGATCTGGATTACGCGGCGCTGTCGTTTTTACTAGCGCAGTTATACAACGAAGGTGTGCGCGACCTGCAAGGCGGTGTGGTGCTGGACCGCAGCTGGTTTCATCCGGCCTTGCCCGACCCGGCTGCGCCGGCTTTTGATGAGTCGCCGCGCGCCCGCTACAACCATATCCCGGATGCGTTGAGCCTGAATCAGCAAATGGTGCAGCTGCGGCTACAAAGCGACGCCAACACAGTGCGGCTCAGTACGTTGCCGGCATTTGCGGATCTGGAACTTAGTGCGCAGCTTCGCCTGACCGACAGCCGCTGTGATCAATTTAATGGCCAGCGCCTGCAACTGAACGAACAAGCCCTGCCCGATGGCCGCATCAGGCTGGTGCTGCGGGGGGAATTTCCACGCCATTGTTTGCATGAAGAAGACGCCGCCTGGTTAAGCCGTGAGGCGCAGTGGCAACTCAGCCTGCAGCAGTTCTGGCGCCAGCTTGGCGGCAACATAACAACGCCGCTGAAGGTCCACCAGGGACAGACGCCGGCCGGAGCATTAGTGGTGGCGCAGCATTTCAGCCGACCTTTGCCGCAATTGCTGCAGCAGCTGAATAAAAACTCCGACAATGGCCTGGCACGTACTTTGGCTCTGCAACTCGGGGCACAGTATCAAAGCGTTCAGCAAGAAAATGAGCAAATCGCAGAAAAGCTTGCAGCAACTGACAGCGTTGAGGCGGCAGAGCAGATGGTAAAAAGCTGGCTCAAACAGCGGCAATTACCGGCAGAAGGACTGGTGTTGGATAATGGCTCGGGTTTGTCTCGTCAGGCACGGACCAGCGCCAGTCAGCTGGCCGCATTGTTGCAATATGCCTGGCAACAACCCTGGGGACTGGATTTAGCCAGTAGTTTGCCGCGCGCCGGTACCGATGGCACTTTGCAGAACAGGATGCGGACGTCAGTGGCGCGCGACCGTGCGCGGTTAAAAACCGGCACTTTACGCAATGGCACCGGCCTTGCCGGTTATGTGTTTGACCGTCAGCAACGGCCTTGGATTTTTGTTGGTCTGGTCAATGCCGAACAAGGCGTGGTCAAAGGCCGGTCTTTGTTAGATCAATGGGTGCAACAGGTCAGCCAGTTTTAACTGGCTGACTGTCAGCGTCAGACGCTGAATTTATACGAGGTAAACAACTGCTGTGCCTGATACCACAGTGGCCCAACTTGTCCAAACCCGACCGGCACACCATCAATGGCAACAACAGGTACGACCTCTTTGGACGAACTGGTCAGCCAGACTTCGTCAGCGCTCAGTACCTCCGCTTTGCTGATCACCCGCTCCTGCACTTCGATAGCGCTGTAACTGCGCAGAATATGCAGCAACAACAATCGGGTGATGCCCGGCAGGATTTGATGGTCCAGCGGCGGCGTGCTGACCACGCCATCTTTGACGATAAAAGCAGTACAGGAACTGCCTTCCGTTAATTCATCGCGCTCATTAAATAACAGCGTTTCCTGAGCACCTGCATCGACTGCTTGTTGGTGATGTAACACGTTCCCGAGCAGTGCGGTTGATTTGATATGGCAACGTTTCCAGCGCAAATCTGTAGCCGTAATGACCTGCATCGGTTTGGCGCTGCCAGGAAGGCCGTTTGGCGGCGGATTAATGGCAAAAGTAAAAGCAAACACGGTTGGACTCACGCCGTTTGGAAAGGCGTGGCCGCGTTTAATGTCAGCACCGCGTGAAACCTGCAGATACACAGCAAGATCGCCCTGACCGTTACGCTGTAACAGGTCGTCAATCAGCGCGAGCCAGCGGCTGTGATCCCACGCCAGTTCGATGCCAATCTCAGCAAGGCCCCGTTGCAACCGGTCGATATGCGGATTGAAGCCCACCAGCTTGCCCTGATAACTCGGGATCACTTCATAAATGCCGTCGCCAAACAAAAAACCGCGATCCATCGGTGAAATACGCGCTTCACTGGCCGGCATAAAACTGCCATTTAAGAAGACTTCAGACAAGGCACTGTCCTTAAACCGGCGCGGGCCGGTGTTGTTGATAAAGTTGATAAATGTGCTGGCATAACGCAATGCCAACTTCTGGCGCGAGGCCATCTTCGGTCAGAGTATTTTGCCGGGTCACCCCATCCACGCTGCCATGTGCTGATAAAAATTGCAGCACTGGTTTTGCATCGCAACAAGCAAACAAATCCAGGCCACTTTGCAGCGACCAAAAACAGGCCAGACCATAAGCGGCCCAGTTTGAGACATCCGCGACAAGTAATTCGTCACAGCAGGTTAGCGCTGGCCTGATCTCAAGTGCGCCAATGGTATCGGCGATATTGCCCATGCCTATTTCGTTGCCACCGTCGCCGATACCGACAGTGGCGACGCCTGAGTCGCGTGCCAGTTGTACCAATATGTCCAAATCGGCAACCCTGCTGCTGATATCTTCATGGCACATATTGTAATAACGCCCATCGGCGGCTTTACCGGGTCTTTCGATACAAAGCAGTGCGGCTGGCTGATAAGTTGTCAGCAGTTCAATAGCGCGGCTACGGCCATCAGAGCCAAGTGGCATCTGTTCTACCTGAAAGTCCCGCTGCAGCGCAGTATACAAAGGGTCACCACACACCAGCACTGGCTTGATACCAAGGTGTCTCAACATGCGGTAGATGGCGATAGCGCCGACCGGGCCGTCGGTTTCAAAAGTGCCGGCCACCGGAAAACCGGTACCAATCAGCACGTGTTGGTCAGGCCTAAATAGCAAAGCAGCCGCCCGAGCCAGATATCCGGGCCGCAGCGCCTGGCGCGCCAACTCCATACCGCGCAGGTTACGCTCAACCATCAAACCTTCTATCTGCTGGCTGAGCCGCAGAACTGCTTGTGACGCGACTGTTGTGGGCTCTGTTGCTGCCATTTAGTTGCCCATTTGGCGAATTTCTGTGCTAGCGCCAGCTTGTACCCACTGCGCCGCCAGATGGTCCAGCTGCTGTTGTAAAGCCAGTAAGCGCTGCCGTTCCTGCAACACTGCTGTTGGCGCGTCCAGCCAATAAAACCTGACCAAATCGCCGGTCATCAACTGACCAAGCTGTTCACAGGCGCCGCGGGTTAAGGCGCCGGTTTTGGGATAACCGCCAATGGTCTGATGGTCGTTTAACATCACAATTGGCAAACCGTTGGGTGGAAGTTGCATCGCACCTAAACAAATGCCTTCAGAATAAAGCGATTGCGCCCGGACCGGCAAAGGTTCGCCGCCAAGCAACATGCCCATGCGGTCGCTGCGCGCTGTGACGCGAAATAACCGCTGTGGCAATATCCGAATCAGCTGTGGGTCCAACTGGTCGAGCTGCGCCCCACCAACCAGTGCTAATGCACGAATGCTGTGATGGTGATAATGCTGATGATAAGGCAAAGACAGCTGCGGGTCCGGTTGCCGCCAGGGCTGACAAGCCAGTAAAGCACCAACAGTGACCGCGCTGCCCTGCCCATCTGGCCCGCCTACTTTTTCCCGCAGCACTGTGGCAACACTGCCGCAGATGAGCGGGGCTGCAAAGCCGCCGGCGACAGCGAGATAGGCCCTGGCGCCGGCCCGGCTGTAGCCGATTTCAAGTAAATCCCCTGCCTGCAATAACAAAGTGCGGTATCTTGCCACCGGCTGACGATTAAGCAGCAATGGCATCGCAGCGCCAGTCAGCGCAACCAATACCGGTTGTTCAGCCCGAAAAGCCACTGCCCCCAGCGTGATCTCCAGCACCGGTGGACAAATACCAGTCACATTGTTGTGATTACCGACCAGCGCATTGGCCAGTCGCGCTGCAGTTAAATCGACAGCGCCACCCTGCGTCAGGCCGGCAGCCGCGCCACCAAAACGGCCAGCATCCTGCAATTGTACGCCGCTATGGCTCTGCAACACCCAAAGGCCGGATGTGCTGGCTGGTCGTTGCTGTGTCATAGCCGGCCACCTAAACGCAAAAACTCGGCCCGCTCGACCGGGACAAAACGCACGGTATCACCAACGGCAAAAGGCATCATCGGGCTGGCGTTTAAATCAAATAACGCCGTTGGGCAGTTGCCCAGCAGGCGCCAGCCACCGGGCGATGCCGCCGGGTACACGGCGGTTTGCCGATCGGCAATAGCGACACTCCCGGCGGCAACCAGCGGCCTCGGTGTCTCAAGCCGTGGTGTCTGCAGACGCTCGTCGATAAAACCAAGATAAGCAAAACCCGGCGCAAAACCGATGGCATACACCTGATACGGCTGATTGCTGTGTAAGTGGATGAGCTCTGTCACACTGAGTTGATGCAGCGCCGCAACTTCCCGCAGATCAGGGCCGGTCTCTGCGCTGTAATAACACGGCAGTTCAATGATTTTGCCTGCTGCGGCGCTATCAGTCGGCTGGAACAACCAGGCGCTGGCGCTGATGATCTGTTGGCTGATGTGCTGATGGTCGGTTTTTAGTACATCAAAAATCAACAGCATGGATGTATAAGAAGGCACTAACTCAAGCAACCCATCACCAAGTAACAGCGGCAGCTGTATCCGCAAATGTTGCAGCAGCTGCATCAGCTCAGGACCGGGGCCGTCAGGTGCGAGGGGCGACAAATCCAGCAGTAATGCCTGTTCGCTGTGGACACAAAGCCGCACTGGCATGTCCGTGCTCAAAGTCCAGTTCAGACGCATCTACAGCACCGCCAGACTGGCGTTGGTCAAGTCCGTCACCAGCATACAACCCGGACTGTGGCTAAAAGCTAAGTCAGGTCTGGCGTGACGAATAGCAACCTGCGGCGTGACGCCACAGGCCCAGAACACCGGCAGTTCGTCAGCGCGGATGCTGACCGCATCGCCATAGTCGGGTTGATGAATATCACGAATACCAATCAGGGCCGGGTTGCCCAGATGCACAGGCGCGCCATGCACAGTCGGATAGCGGCTACAAATCTGAATGGCGCGGATCGCATCAGCTGCTACCATCGGCCGCATACTGACGACCATCTGGCCCTGAAACGGCCCGACCGGTGTGAGTCTGAGATTAGTGTTATACATCGGCACGTTTTTTTGTTCGCTTTGGTGACGCAGTTCAATCCCGGCTTGTTGTAGTGCATCTTCAAAGGAAAACGAGCAGCCCAGCAGAAAACTGACCATATCAGCACGCCAGTACGGTGATAAATCGGGCACACTTTCTGCCAGCGTACCATCACGGAACAGGTTGTAACGCGGGGCATCGCGGCGGATGTCGAGTGTATGCCCCCCGACCAGCATTTCATATTGACCAGGGCGTTCTGCCACCGCAATTAACGGGCAAGGTTTGGGGTTGGCGAAACAAAACTTGAGGAAATCAGCGGCTAAAACTTCAGGCAATATCGCCAGATTGGCCTGCACATAACCATTGGCGAGACCTGCAGTTGGCCCCTGTAACAAACCTTGCCGGGCAGCTAAGCGCACGGCCTGTGGCGTTGAGCTGGCGTTTAGTTGCATCGGTGTTCCTCTGGCTTGGTTAGGTTCTGTATACACTGGCATAACCGCTGTGCGCATGCCAATGATAAAATGCTGAAAAACAACAAATATCCCGATAGAATGGCGGGGCTACGCACGCCTGTGGTGCGCAGTTATTAAGTGTGAGGTTGCTGATGAACCTATACCGACGCTGCTGTCTCCGTGACCTGAAGTTATTGCCTGTGGTGTTGTCTTTGCTGTTGACCGCTTGCAGTGTCAAACCGCCAGTGCAAATCAACCACCGGATTAATACCGAGCATCAGTCAGTTAATCGCAATGAACGGGTGCGGCTTTTAGTGCTGCATTACACTGCGATTAATTGGGAACGTTCGCTGAAGGCATTGACGCAGCCCGGTGCGACCGCCGTCAGCGCGCATTATCTGATCCCGGAGAATTTTGACCCGACCTATCCGGCCGGCAAAGCACTGCAGGTGTATCAGCTAGTGCCAGAAACACAACGCGCCTGGCATGCTGGCAGCAGTCAGTGGGAAGACCGGCAGGCACTCAATGACCAGTCGATTGGTATTGAACTGGTCAATCAGGGCTGGTGTTATCAGAGAGGCACTGAATTTTCCGGCACCGCACAGGCGGACGCAGTGAACACATTGTGCCTGACACCGGATTTTGACCCGGCGCAGCTGCAACTGTTGGCGACTTTATTAAAAGATATTCTGGCGCGTAATCCGGAGATCACACCGACCCGGGTGCTGGCGCACAGCGATATTGCGCCATCCCGTAAACAAGACCCGGGCCCGCGCTTTCCATGGCAATGGTTGGCACGTCAAGGCATTGGCGCCTGGTATGACGATGCCGTCATGCTGAAGTATTGGCACGGATTGCGAAGCCTGCCGCCGCCCGATTTGGTGCAGCGTGCACTCAGGCGTTACGGTTACGGCATTGTGGTCAGCGGGGTTTGGGATCAACCCAGTCGCGACGTGTTGACTGCCTTTCAGCGCCATTTTGTACCAAACCATGTCAGCGGAGAAATAGACATAGAGACTGTCGCCGTGCTTTGGGCCTTGCTGGAAAAGTATTTTCCTGACAGTCTGAGCGGAAAACAAAGTCTGGCGCTGCCGTTGCAATAAGGCGCCGGACGCCATAACAAATATAAAAAGAGGTGATCTTTGGCAGAATGGATGACGCTCATCCCGGCATTTGTGGCTATTGCTGTGGTGTTGTGGCGTAAAGAAGTCATAGTGGCGCTGGTGTTGTCACTGTTTAGCGCTGAACTGTTGTTGCTGCTCAAAGGCGGCAGTTCTTTGGTGGGAGCTTCGGCACTTGGCGCTGTAAATACGCTGGAAGCACTGACCACAGTACTAACAGATCCGGGCAATGCCCGTTTGCTGTTGTTTGCACTGATGGTTGGCGCTTTGATGGCCTACATGCGTTATTCCGGTGGCGTGGCTGCACTGGTGACCAGTCTGGTCAATCGTGGTGTAGCCAAGACGGCGCGGCAAAGTAAATTACTGGCGTTCTGGACCGGCGTCGTCATTTTTATCGAATCGAATTTGTCGGTGTTAACCGCTGGAATTCTATCGCGCGGCTTGTTTGATAAATTCAAAATCAGCCGGGCTGAGCTGGCCTATATCATCGACAGTACCAGTGCACCGATTTGTATCCTGATTTTACTGAACGGCTGGGGCGCTTATGTGCTGGGGCTGATTTCGCCTTATGCGCTGACCGACAATCCGGTATCAGTGTTAATGGCCACCATTCCGCTGAATTTCTATGCGATTTTTACGCTATTGCTGTTATTTTTTACCATCTGGACCGGCCGTCATCTGGCACCGATGCGCCGTGCAAACCAAGAGCTGAATAAAATTGACGGCCATGATGAGCAGGAAGTCGCGCCGACTAAAGCGCGTTTTATGCTGGTGCCGCTGCTGACGATGATTGTTGGCATGGTTGGTTTTATGCTCTGGACCGGCAATGGCGATTTATCGCAAGGCTCAGGTTCGAAATCGGTGTTGTACGCCACTACTTTGAGCTGTGTGGTGGCTTATCTGATGCTGTTTTTCAGCAAACGCTATGACCATCAACAGCTGGTCAATATCGGTTTTAAAGGTATGAGTGAACTGCTGGGGCTGGTCAGTATTTTGTTACTGGCGCTGGCTTTGGGGCAGAGCTTAAAAAATCTCGGTACCGGTTTATATATCTCCGGCGTAGTGGCGGAAACCTTACCGCTGTGGTTAATTCCAGCGATGTTATTTTTAGCCGGCGCGCTCATTTCCTTTACCACCGGCACCTCCTGGGGCACTTTTGCCATCCTGATCCCAATTGGTATGCCGCTGGTGGTGAATCTGGGTTTACCGCCGCCGCTGGTATTGGCGGCCATTTTAGGCGGGGGCGTCTTTGGTGACCACTGCTCGCCGATTTCAGATACGACTGCCGTCAGTGCTGTGGCCGCAGGTTGTGATTTGCTGGAACATACCCGTACCCAGCTGCCCTACGCGCTGATTTGCGCTACGCTGGCACTGTTGGGGTATCTGCTGTGTGGTGCGCTGATGATTGGCTAAGCCAAGCGCTGTCGCAAATTAAAAAAAGCAGCCGTTGGCTGCTTTTTTAATTTTCATTGTGACGCTGTGTTGTTGCTTCAGGCAGCGTTGGCCGGTGTCAGCTCCGTCAGTTGCTGTGCCAAAAGCTCAGCTTCTACCGGCCAGAAGGTTTCATCGCGGGGTTGTTCTACACCAGTCACTCCATCCTGTGGCCGGCAATTTTTTAAGGCGTCGCGCCATTCCTGCGGCACTTGCTCGATGCCGCCAATAGCGCCAAACACTGCCGCCACAATCACTGCGTTAGTGCCGGTGTCACCACCCAGACGGATGGTATCGACCAAAGCCTCGCCTAAGGATTTGGCATACAGCAGCTGAAACAACAGATTTTGGAAAGCCGCCAGGGCCGGATTTTGCTGCCGAAGCTCGCTACTGCCCGGCATAAATAACGCCTGCGCAATGGCGGCACGGATTTGCGGGTCTGATTTGAGCTCCTGTGCCCAGGTCTCAACGTCCTGATACAAAGTGTCGGCATCACTGCCACTGTCGATGGCTTTGGCCAATAACATCGCATACAAACCGCTTATTTCCTGTATCAGCACGGCATTTTGCGTCAACGCAGTATCAGCCATCGCCCAGGCGGCAATTTGTGGTAGTGAAAAATGGACCCCGAGAATACACAGTGGTGTTAATCGGGCTAACGCATTGGCGGTATAGTCGCGTTCATCCGGCCCGCCGACAATGGCGCGTTGTAATGAGGCACCCAGTGCAAAAGGTTCGGTGCTGAGCCAATACCGATAAGCAGACAACGCCTGTTCTTCCTGATAACTACGGCAATATTGCAACATTCTGGCCTGCAGCAACATCAGCTCGCCTTCTTCGGTTGGCTGCCCGGCGAGTGTGTGCCAGGGGCCACAATCCTGCAGTTGCAACAGCTCTGCTGCCGGTTTACGTCTGAGTTCAGTCGGCTGACAAAACTCAAACTGGGTGCCCAATGCATCGGCGGCCAAAGCCGCTGCCAGCGCGCCCTGCGCCCGCTGCAAAGTCGTTAAAGCCATGACACCTCCTGTATGCAATAAATCTGATGCACAGTCTGCAGGCTGAGCCTGTACATTGCAAGCTTCTGATTTTACAAAAGTCCCTGTTGACAGGGCTTAGCGCGCATTTGTTACCGTTGACTGCTTAAATAACCGACAAAAAAGCCAACCCAAAGGTTGGCTTAAAGATGAGCCGAAAGTTCAGCTGGCTTTTCAGCCGCCGTATTTCTCAGCCAGATACAACCAGGTTTCCAACACTGTATCCGGATTCAGCGACACCGAATCGATGCCTTGGTCCATCAGCCAGGCTGCGAAATCTTCATGATCCGACGGTCCCTGGCCACAGATCCCGACGTATTTGCCTTTGGCTTTGGCGGTAGAAATCGCCATCGACAACAGCTTTTTAATCGCTGGGTTGCGCTCGTCAAACAGATGCGCAATTAAGCCAGAATCACGGTCCAGACCCAAAGTCAGCTGGGTTAAGTCGTTCGAGCCAATTGAAAAACCGTCGAAGAATTCAAGGAATTCCTCCGCCAGCAGGCAGTTTGACGGCAACTCACACATCATAATGACTTTGAGGCCATTTTCGCCGCGTTTTAAGCCTTGTTCTGCCAACAAACCAATCACCGCTTCGGCTTCACTTAAAGTACGTACGAATGGGATCATGATCTCAACATTGGTCAGGCCCATGTCATTGCGCACGCGTTTTAACGCTTCACACTCCAGGGCAAAACAGTCGCGGAAATCTTCCGAGATATAGCGCGACGCACCACGGAAACCGATCATCGGGTTTTCTTCATGTGGTTCGTACTGACGACCGCCGACCAGGTTCGCGTATTCGTTCGATTTAAAATCGGACATCCGTACTATCACGCGTTCCGGCGCAAAAGCTGCGGCCAACGTGGAGATACCCTCGGTCAGTTTGGCGACATAAAATTCCACCGGCGAGGCATAACCGGCCATCATTTCATCGATTTGGGCTTTGACATCCGCCGGTTGCACACTGTAGTTCAGCAGTGCTTTGGGATGTACCCCAATCATCCGGTTGATAATAAATTCCAGACGTGCCAGGCCAATACCGGCGTGTGGCAGTTTGGCAAAACCAAACGCACGTTCCGGGTTACCGACGTTCATCATGATTTTCATCTTCAGCGCCGGCATGCTGTCGACGCGCGACGTCACAACGTTAAACGGCAGAATGGCGTCGTAAACATAACCGGTATCACCTTCGGCACAGGACACTGTAACTTGCTGACCGTTTTTGACTTTTTCTGTCGCATCACCACAACCTACCACTGCTGGAATGCCCAGCTCACGCGCAATAATCGCAGCGTGACAAGTGCGGCCACCACGGTTGGTGACAATGGCAGAAGCGCGTTTCATGATCGGTTCCCAGTCTGGGTCTGTCATGTCGGTAATCAGCACATCACCCGGCTGGATTTGGTCCATGTCGGCGATGCTGGCCAGCACTTTTGCCGTGCCTGAACCGATTTTATGACCAATCGCACGGCCTTCAGTGACCACCGCGGCGCTGCCCTGTAACTGATAACGCTCCATCGAATTACTGTCTTCGCGCGAACGCACTGTTTCAGGACGAGCCTGGACAATATACAGCTTGCCGTCGATACCATCTTTTGCCCACTCGATATCCATCGGCCGGCCATAGTGTTTTTCGATGATAATGGCCTGACGGGCTAACTCTTCCACTTCGGCATCAGTGATGGAGAACTGACGGCGTTTTTCGGCGGCGACATCTTCAATCCGTACTTGTTTGCCGTGGCTGTGTTCGCCGGAGTACACCATCTGCACCAGCTTACTGCCTAAGGTGCGGCGTACGACCGCAGGGCGGCCGGCGCTGACCGTTGGTTTATGTACATAAAATTCGTCCGGGTTGACAGCGCCCTGCACCACCATTTCGCCAAGACCAAAGCTGGACGTGATAAACACCACATCTTCAAAACCAGATTCGGTATCAATAGAGAACATGACGCCGCTGGAAGCGCAATCTGAGCGCACCATACGCTGCACACCAGCGGATAACGCCACACCGCGGTGGTCGTAGCCCTGGTGCACGCGATAAGAAATAGCGCGGTCGTTGAATAATGAGGCAAATACGTGTTTGATGGCTTCAATGACATGCTCGTAGCCACGCACGTTCAGAAAGGTTTCCTGCTGACCGGCGAAAGACGCATCCGGCATATCTTCAGCTGTGGCGCTGGAGCGCACCGCGAAGGACGCATCGTTGCCCATACCGGCACAGAGCTCATCAAAAGCCTGACGGATGGCGGTTTCAAACTCAGGTTGGAATGGCGTGTCGATCACCCATTGCCGGATTTGCGCACCGGCTTTAGCCAGCGCCGTGACATCGTCAACATCCAGGCCGTCGAGCAGCTGATAAATCCGCTCGTTCACACCGCTTTGCTCAAGGAATTGGTTAAAGGCTTCGGCGGTGGTGGCAAAGCCACCCGGTACTTGCACACCGACGCCAGAGAGGTTACTGATCATCTCACCCAAAGAGGCATTTTTGCCTCCAACCCGCGGGACATCGTGCATGCCCAAATCCTGATACCAAACAACGAATTCTTGCACAGTATGTCTCCAATTTTTGTTGCATGTTATGTAAGCTTACAGCGGCAGACACGTAAGCAAAATAATTCTACACTGCTGGCCGTCTAAATTAAAATGCTAATTTTTAATGAAAATTTATAACAACAAATGAGGTTTCTGATGCGTACAGCCTTTTATATTTCTGATGGTACGGGTATTACGTCCGAAGTGTTCGGACACGCTTTGCTGTCGCTGTTTGAAGCTGAATTCGACCATGTCACTATCCCATTTGTCGAAACTCCGCTGAAAGCCGAACAAGCCAAGCAACGGATTAACGATCGTTATAAAACAACCGGAGTGCGGCCTCTGGTATTCCAGACTTTTGTTGACGAACAACTACGCGCCATTATTAACAGCTCAGAAGGCGTCTGTTACGACTTCCTGAATGCCTTCGTAGAACCGATGCAAAAAGAACTGGGTATTCCGGCAAAACCGAAAACCCACCGCACCCACAGCATTCATGAAAAAACTTATGACTACCGGATCGACGCGGTGAACTACGCCCTGGCCAATGACGATGGTGCCAACCTGAAAGATTACGCTAAGGCCGATATCATCTTAGTCGGCGTCAGCCGTAGCGGCAAAACGCCGACGTCGCTCTATCTGGCCCTACAGTACGGCATCAAAGCCACCAATTATCCGTTTGTCGAAGAAGATATGGATTCTTTGCATTTGCCGGCAGCACTCAAGCCACATCGCAATAAGCTGTTTGGCCTGACCATCACGCCGGAGCGGTTAAGCCAGATTCGTGAGCAGCGCCGGCCCAACAGCCGTTATTCGTCGCTGCGTCAATGCAAACTGGAACTGGATGAAGTGGAAAATCTGTATCACAAAGAGCGGATCCCGTATTTGAACTCCACTACTTTGTCGATTGAAGAGATCAGCGCCAAAATCATGGCAGAAACCGGCTTAAAACGGCAAAAATACTAGTGATTTGCCAAACCGTCAGCCGAGCTGTAATTGTCGGCAAAGCATGGCGGGATCCGCGCTGAAAGTTGGTTCTTGTTGTTTTTGATGCACCAGGTCAACAATGGCTTGATTGACCGGCGTGGTGATGGCGTATTGTTTAGCGAGCTGCACCACGGCACCATTTAAAAAGGCAATTTCTGTACGACGCCCACTGCTGAGATCAGCCGACATCGACAGTCGGGCTTGCGGGTCTATCCGCAGCATCTTGGCGGCCACCCGGCGGAACAGCCAGTCCGGCAGCCGCAAAACCAAAGGCAATAACGCCGGTTTTAACGCGGTAAATTGCATTGGCGTGACTTGTTCACAAGCACAAACCGCCAGCCATTCCCGCATCGCGGCTGCGAGTAACAGCCGCCAGTGCCGGTTCAGTAACTGCGCCCGTAGCGGCAAACCTGACACAGCATTTAACGCATTATTCAGATTCAGCAGTAGTTTGCCGAATTCCGCCGCTCTCATCTCAGCAACAGCCTGCACATCAAGGCCGCGGCTATAAAACACCTGCTGCAGATATTGCACTACTGCCGTATCCACCGCAGGCCACAGCAAATTACCGCTGCTGCTTTGCAAAAACTGGCCCGGCGCCGGACTCACCACATTAAACGGCACTATGGCGCGCAGCACCGGGTTATGTAGCTGGGATTGGATGATGTCGGTGATGCCGATGCCGTTTTGCAGCGCAATGACCGGTACATCCGGGCGTAAATGCGGTTTAATTTGCTGTAGCAGCGAACTGAGCGCAGTGGCTTTGGCGGTGATCAACACCACATCGGCTTCAATCAGACTGACAAAAGAGGTGTAAAACGCGACAGCGGAGACACTGGCCTGATAGTGTTCTGTGCCCTGTTGCCAGCGCGCAGTTAGTCCATGTGCCGCCAGTTCCAGTCCCATATACTCGCGGCCGAACAACATCACTTCCAAATCAGCGTCTTGCGCCAGGATCGCACCTAAAAAACAACCGATGCTGCCTGCTCCGACAATGCCCACCCGGTACTTGCGCCCACTGGTTTGCACTTTACTTTGCAGGTCCTGCATCGGCTGTCCTTGGCGGTTATTTACGCACGTTTCGAAGCGTATCTGCGATCAAAAACGCCAGTTCCAATACCTGATCGGCATTTAAGCGCGGGTCACACTGAGTGAAATAGCGCTGACTTAAATCGTTTTCTGATAAGCCATAAGCGCCGCCGGTACATTCAGTGACATGTTCACCGGTCATTTCCAGATGGATACCACCGGCATGCGAACCTTCGGCCTGATGCACCGCAAAGAAGTTGCGGATCTCTCGCAAAATAGCTTCAAAATCACGGGTTTTGTAGTCGTTGCTGGCTTTGACTGTGTTGCCATGCATCGGATCTGAGCTCCAGACCACTTTACGGCCTTCACGCTGCACCCGGCGCACTAAGGCTGGCAGTTTATCGGCAAGTTTATCAGCGCCCATCCGTGTGATCAGCGTCAGCCGGCCCGGGATATTGTCCGGGTTCAGCTTATCGATTAAACGGATCAGATCCAGCTCATCCATACCAGGGCCAATCTTGACGCCGATCGGGTTATGGATGCCGCGGAAAAATTCGATATGCGCATGGTCCAGTTGCCGCGTACGCTCGCCAATCCACACCATATGTGCCGAGCAGTCGTACCACAGCCCGGTAAGCGAATCACGCCGCGTCAGCGCCTCTTCGTAATTGAGCAGCAAAGCTTCATGCGAGGTATACAACGTGGTTTCGCGGATAGATGGCGACGTTTGAGCGCTGATGCCGCAAATTTCCATAAAACGCAGCGCTTCCTGAATCCGCTGGGCGATATCCTGGTAACGGCCTTTCAGTGGATTGCTTTCGACAAAGCCCATATTCCAGCGGCTGACCTGATGCAGGTCGGCCAGGCCACCCTGGGCAAAAGCCCGTAACAGGTTCAGCGTCGCTGCACTGTGATGATAAGCCGTCATCAGCCGGTTCGGATCTGGCTGACGCGCAGCTTCAGTGAATTCAAAACTATTGACGATATCGCCGCGATAACTTGGCAGGCTGATGCCATCGATAGTCTCTAAATCGCTCGAGCGTGGCTTGGCATATTGGCCGGCCATGCGGGCAACTTTGACGACAGGGCAGCTACCGGCGAAAGTCAGCACCACAGCCATCTGCAGCAGGACTTTAAAAGTGTCGCGGATCTTCGGCGCATTAAAGTTGCTAAAGCTTTCCGCACAATCGCCACCCTGCAATAAAAACGCATTGCCCTCGGCCACCTGGCCGAGCTGACTAAACAGATCACGGGTTTCCTGAGCAAAAACCAGCGGCG
Organism: uncultured Chromatiaceae bacterium; assembly: GCA_946482325.1. The sequence continues at coordinate 16,668 of CAMLRA010000020.1, forward strand.
GATATTTGTGCAGCTGCTGCTCTACCGAGGCTAATAAAGCCTGATCTTCATAATGGGGTTGCTGTTGGATCGGAAATGCTCGCCAGCTTTGAGGCGTCCAGGTAGTCACTTTAAAATTCCTATGTCAGGTGTTTGTGGATGAAAATTCGCTTGGGTTATGGCTCCACCGCACAAGGTAAAGGCACTGGCGGCGAAATTCAACGCTTAAACCGGATAAATTTCAATCTGGACGTATAAACGGCTATTTAATGGTCAGCCTTGCTTTAAATGCCGCACTAACTGCTGGCAAGCCTGTTCAATCAGATCAAATACCACGGCAAAACCACGTGGACCGCCATAATATGGGTCTGGCACTTCCTGCCATTTTGGATATTCCGGGTGATACTGCAGCAACAGTTTTAATTTGTGTTGTTGCTCAGGCGGGCAACGCCGGGTTAAATCAGCCAGATTTTGCTGATCCATCGCCAGAATGAGGTCATAGTCATCAAAGTCAGCCGGCAACACTGGTCGTGATTTGATGCCTTTAAAGGAATAATCCGGCGCCGCCTTGATACTGCGTGGGTCCGGTGCATCACCTTTATGCGAAGCACTGGTACCGGCCGATTCGACCTCGCACACTAGTCCCTGGTTAGCAGCCAACTGACGGAAAACCGCGTGAGCGGTTGGTGAGCGACATATATTTCCTAAACAGACAAACAGAATTTTCACTGGCAAGACCCTGACTCTAAACAAGTTGCGCCAGTATACGAATTTTGTGAATATTTGACAGTAGCAGCAGCGAGACAAGGACAACCCAGTGACTGATGTATCAAACGCGGCTGTACTTCACCAGGTGGAGCAGCAACTGAATCAGGTGATCCTCGGCAAACCGCAGCAAATCAGGCTGGCGCTGACCTGCCTGCTCGCCGGTGGGCATTTGTTGCTGGAGGATATGCCCGGTATGGGCAAAACCACCCTGGCGCACGCCTTAGCCCAAAGCCTCGGCTTGAGTTATCGCCGTGTGCAATTTACCAGCGATTTATTGCCGGCCGATTTAACCGGTTTTAACCTGTTTGATGCCCGCACCCAGGAGTTCAGATTTCAGCCTGGGCCTGTATTTAGTCAGGTATTGCTGGCTGATGAAATCAACAGAGCCAGCCCGAAAACCCAAAGTGCGCTGCTCGAAGCGATGGAAGAGCATCAAGTGTCGATTGATGGCGCAACCCGCGAATTGCCGACACCATTTTTTGTCATTGCCACGCAGAATCCACAAAATTACAGCGGCACTAATGCCCTGCCGGAATCGCAACTCGACCGCTTTATGCTACGTTTGAGCCTCGGTTTTCCCGATCGTGCTGCCGAGCTGCAGTTATTACAACAACCGGCCGGCCGCAGCGCGGCGTTGCAGGCTATCTTAAATCCACTGACTTTGGTGGAGTTACAGCAGGCGGTGGATGCTATCCACTGCAGCGAGCCGCTCTTACTCTATGTGCTGGATTTGGTCAGCAACAGCCGTAACCGCCAGGATATGCAGGCGCTGTCGCCGCGGGCAGCCAAAGCGCTGGTCAGAGCTGGTCGTGCGTACGCGTTAATTTGTGGCCGTAGTTTTGTCACCGCCGACGACATCCGGCACATTTTCCCGGCCGTGGCGGAGCACAGGTTACACCCGGGTGGCCATGCTGGTGAAACCAACGCCAGTACCTTGTTGCTACAACAAACGCCATGTCAGATCTGAGATGAAAACACTGTTGGCAGCCCTCAGGGCCAGCATTCGTCAGCGCGTCTGGCGCTGGCTGGACCAGCGCATGCCGGCGGCAGCTGAACAACAACTACGCCAGCACATGTTGTTTGTCTTTCCGACACCTTTTGGTTTTTCCTTACTGGCCTTAGTGGTGTTGTTATACATTCTAGGTACTAACTATCAGAATAATCTGGTGATCTTACTTGGTTATCTGCTGCTGGTACTTTGCCTCGCGGCTATCCTGCTGGCATTTCTGAATGTACATCACACCACAATAAAAGCCAAAGTTCCCGGCGATACCTGTGTCGGCGACTCGGTGCACATCATGCTGCACCTGCAGCGCGCCAGCGGTTTGCCACAAACGCTGCAGCTGGGCTGGCAAAATGAGTCATTGATGCTCGCGACGGGGCAGACTCAGTTATTGACCTTAGTAGCGGTCAAACGCGGCTATCACACTATCCCCCGCCTGAAGTTGCAATCGGTTTACCCTTTTGGCCTGGTGCGCTGCTGGAGTTATGTCCGCCTCGACTGCGGGTATTGGGTGTTTCCAAAGCCCCGACTGTCGAAGTTTAGTGCGCTGCAGGCCAGTGAGCACAGTGTTAACCGCGAAGAATGGTCAGGACAACGCCAATATCAACCAGGCGATGCCTGGCGGCAACTGGACTGGAAACGCTTCAGCCGGCAACAGCAACTGCTGGTACATCAATACAGTGCCGTGAGCCAACCAGTTCGGGAGATTTGGTTAACTCTGGATGCGCGGATTGACGGCCTGGAAGCGCAGCTATCCGACCTCGCGGCGCGGGCGCAGCTGCTTGAACAAGCCGCTCAGCCCTTTGGCTTGCGTCTGGCGCAGCGCGAAGTGCTGATTGGCGTTGGGCCGGCGCATTTACGTCAGGTGTTACAGGAGCTGGCATTATGTTGACAATAAGTCCGGCACTGTTTCAGGCGTTGCAATGGCGCTTGTGGCTATTTCAGCTCCTCCTGTGGGCGCTGTTGCTGCCGGCTTATACCTCCTGGAGCCTGGCTGTGTTTGCTTTGTTATTGCTGGCTAAACTTTGGCAATTGTATCGAAACGGGAAGCCCTGGAGTCTGGGGTACAGCAATCTGCTGGCTGGTGGGATGTTATTAGCGTTGCTGCTGAGTGCCCGCGAGCTTGGCGTGATGCATTTGATGTTTCATTTTCTGTTGCTTGCTGCAGTACTGCGGTTATTAGGTTTGAAGCCACAGCGACGCACCGACGTGGTGCAGCTGATTTGGGTCCACTACTTTTTACTGGCCTGCGCATTTATTTTGCATCAGGACTTGTGGCTCACGGCCATTATTCTGGCGGCCTTTACGCTGAATCTGTATGCACAATATCTGACGTTTTGTACGCAAGTACCCCGTCTGCAATGGCGAACTCTCAGTCGCAATACGTTTTTGGTGATGTTGTTTACCGGCGCTTTGTTTGTGCTGTTTCCGCGTTTGCCGCCGTTATGGCAATTACCAGGCGCGAAAATGAATCAGACTGGCCTGACCGACAACTTGGCACCGGGCGCTGTAGGCCAGTTATTGCAATCAGACGCGCTGGCGTTTCGGGTACGCTTTAGCGGTCCGTCACCGGTTGCGTCACAGCGTTGTTTTCGCGCAAAAATTTATGATGTATTTGATGGCATTAACTGGCGCGCGCAGCGCGTACAAACCCGACCTTTGCCTTTGATCGACAGGCAGGCGCAATACGGCTATACAGTGATAGCTGAGCCCCATCAGCAATTTAGTTTGTTTAGCCTTGGTGTGGTGCAACAGCATAGCCAGAATGTGCTTGCAGCCAACGAAGCGTTGCTGGTGACTGAGCAGCCACTGAGTCAGCGGCTCAGTTATCAGGTTGCCAGCAGCATTCACCCGATGAAAGCCAGTGGCAATCTGAATCGTTATTTACAGTTGCCGAAGGGGAACCTGCAATCCAGAAAATTAGCCCAGCAGCTAAGTCAACCGGTCGCCACCACAACCACGCAAGCGTCTGCAACTGTGTTAGTGCAGCGCATCAGCGATTATTTCCGTCAGCAGCAGTTTCGCTACAGCCTGACACCGGGCGAACTGAACGGCGAGCAAATTGACCAGTTTTTATTTGAACGCAAACTGGGATTTTGCAGTCATTACGCCGGTGCGACGGTATTTCTATTACGCGCAGCTGGGGTTCCTGCCCGGTTAGTCGGCGGTTATTTAGGCGGTGAATGGCAAGATGGTGGTGCTTATTTGCAGGTGCTGCAAAAGGATGCCCATGCCTGGGTAGAGTATTATCAGGATGGTCAGTGGCTCAGTTTCGACCCTACTGCGTTAATTGAACCCAGCTTACTGCAGGAAACCGGATCGGATAACGCATTGACTGACTTTGCCGGTGCCGGCGGCGACTGGATGCTGGCGAAGCTGCGGTTGATGTTACTGCAGCCATTACGCGATCTGGATTATTACTGGTCGATGTGGGTGCTGAGTTTCGATTCAGCGCAGCAACAGGGTTTGTTTGGGCAGTTACGGCAATGGCAACAGGATTTCCGCCTACCGCCGTACTTCTGGGTGTGGCTGCTGGGTGTCACTGCAATCGCAGGCGCTTGGTACTGGTGGCGACGTCCCCGGCAAGACTTGACGACCCGGTTATTTCAGCCGTTGCTGCGGTTGCAGCCTAAGGCGCTGGATCACAGTTATCAGCAATATTTAACACAGTGGGCGCTGCAACAACCGTCACTTGCTGCAGAGCTTGACGCGCTGAATGATAGTTATCTGCGCTGGCAGTTTGGTGGCGAGACCATGGCTTATGCCGAGTCCCGCCGGATGATGCGACAATTGTTAACGAGGCTTAAACGGCTAAAATTCTGAGTGCGGTTTGCACATGTTCGGCACAGCTGCGGCCGAGATCGGTCAGGTAACCACCATCGGCCTGGGTTAACAGGCCCTTCTGATATAGACGACTAATGGCTGCTTTAGTTTCATCATCGGCGTCTTTGTGGACTTTGATACCCTCCAGACTGCTGTCGAGATTAAACAAATTCAGCACGCGGATCTCAACATTCAAATCGGCATTAATTGGCATAAAGACTCCTTGGTGTTGTTGTGTTCTAACCATAGCCTGTAGCAAAAGCCACGGCAACTTAGTTCAGTGCGTCATCGCGCCAGAACTTAGTGCCTTTAATCGTCGCTTGCAATGCCAGTCCTGTTTCGGTCAGCTGATAAATAGTGATGTTATCGACCGTGATTTCGCCGCCAATGGCGTCGCCTTTTTCATTGGCCTTGGCTGCAGCGTCCATCTGGCCGCCGAAGGCCCAGCCGTCATCGACAAAGCGGTTGAGCGCCTGCTGGTTATGGAACACAAACACTAACCGGTAGTCTTTAGCGCCTAAACCGAGCCCAAGCCCCACCTCGCCCATTTTCATGTATGTCACAGTGCCGTTATTACTGTGCACCACGCCATGCCCGCCACCGGCGCTGGCAAAGATTAAATTGACGTTGGCATTGGAAAACACCGCATAACCGGCCGCCCGCTCGATACTGTCAGCGGCGTAAGGTTTTTCTTTGTAGAGTTTATTTAAAGTCGAAGCGCGCATTTGTTCAATGGACTGTCGTTTTTGGTCGGCGGTTTGGCCGCCGGTACTGGCGCAACCGCCAAGCACTAAACTACAGGTGAGAGAAAAAGCAACCAGCCATTTTGTCATTATTTTGCTCCGGGATCAGAAGTGTTGCAGATTCTGACCTGCGTCCGCTGCAAAAGGTTGCAGAAAATTCGGTGAAACGCAGCAGGTCAAAGTAGAAAATTATATTGCTTCATAAACTTAGCCGCGGCAACCAAAAATTAGCCGGCGCTAAAAAGCAAAAGGCCGCAGAGCGGCCTTTTGGGGGGACGTGAACAGATCAGGCGGCGTTGCGGAGTGCCGCAATACGTTTTTCCAGCGGCGGGTGGCTTAAGAATAACTCGCTGCTGGCTGGTTTATTTGCGATACCAAAGGCCATCATGGAGCCTTCCAGCTGACTGTCGTGATTGTTACGCAGCCGCTCCAGCGCGGCGACCATTTTGTTGGCGCCGACCAGTTTGGCGGCACCGGCATCAGCGCTGTACTCCCGTTTACGCGAGAACCACATCACAATGATACTAGCGAGCACACCAAACATCATTTCCAGCACGAAGACCGTTGCCATGTAAGCAAAACCGCCGGATTCTGACGATTCATCATCGCTGCTACGGGTAGCATTGTGGATAGCACCGGCAATCAGCCGTGCCAGGAAGATCACGAAGGTATTCACGACGCCCTGAATCAGCGTCAGCGTCACCATGTCGCCGTTGGCAACGTGGGAGACTTCATGCGCCAGTACCGCTTCGACTTCCTCTTCACGCATGTTACGCAGTAAGCCAGTACTGACTGCAACCAGGGCATTGTTGCGGCTCATCCCGGTGGCAAAGGCATTCATTTCCGGCGAGTCGTAAATCGCGACTTCCGGCATGCCGATACCGGCTTGTTGCGCCTGACGTCGTACTGTGTTGACCAGCCAGTGCTCAGTGGCATTTTGTGGTTGTTCAATCACTACTGCACCTGTGGAACGTTTTGCCATCCACTTCGACATCGCGAGCGAGATAAAAGAGCCGCCAAAGCCAAACACTGCAGCCAGTAATAACAGACCCCCCATGCTCTGCCGGTTGATGCCAAAGACACTGAACAGGATGCTCAGCACCACGGACAATACCAGCATCACCGCCAGGTTTGTCATAATAAACAACAGTATACGTTTCATCTCTACCTCAAATTTCTGATGACCTGTCTGTAAGATATGGACTTTGGTGTTAAATTCAAGCCCGATGCGACAATTCGCCTGCTTAGTCCTGCCGCCGGCTTGCCGCCATCGTTTTGTAGCGGCTACACTGCGCCATCCAATGATTGAGAACTTGTCATGAACTTACTTCTGCTTAGCAGTTCACGCGCCGGTGACAGTGACTATCTGGCACCTGCACTGGACCTTATCGCAGCACAGCTGGCAGAGCGCCACGAAGTGCTGTTTGTGCCCTACGCCGGTGTTACGGTGTCTTACGATGACTATCAGCAAAAAGTTCAAGCGGCGTTGAAGCCCCTCGGGCTGAAAGTGAATTCCATTCACCAGTTTGCTGACGCAAAACTGGCGCTGCAGCAGGCGCAGGCGGTGATGGTCGGTGGTGGTAATACTTTTGCTTTGTTACAGCGGCTTTATCAGCACGATTTAGTGGAAGATTTACGCCAGCGTGTGTTGCAGGGACTGCCTTATACCGGCTGGAGCGCGGGTTCTAATATTGCCGGCCTCAGCATTCGCACCACCAACGACATGCCGATCGTTGAGCCGCCGTCATTTCAGGCGCTCGGGCTGCTGCCGTTGCAACTGAACCCGCATTACGCCAATTTTAACCCGCCAGGATTTCACGGCGAGACCCGTGATATGCGCCTGGCGGAATTTATGCAGCTAAATCCCCAAACGCCAGTGGTTGGTTTGCCGGAAGGCACAGCGCTGCGTTTGCTGGCTGACAAACTAAGCTACCTCGGTGACACCGACGCGGCGTTATTTCAGCGTGGGGCGAAATCGGCCATAGCACCCGACAGTGACCTGTCGGCGCTAATTACCTGAGTGGGTAGCGGCAGCCAGCTGCTGTTTCAGCGCAACAGCCAGCTGCATACATAACGTATCGTCTGCCCCGTCTGGCGAAAACGGCAAAGTCGCCAGCTGTGGCAGTTGCAGCCGGTTTGACAGGTCCGTCAATGTTTCTGCCAGATAGTGCATATCCGGTGTGAGGATATTGGCAATGTAACCCAAAACCGGCACGCCAGCGCGACGTAGTTCGCGGACTGTCAGCAGACTGTGGTTCAGGCAACCCAGCTTAACCCCAACCACCAACACCACAGGCCATTGATGCTGTACCACCCAATCTGCCATGTATTCGTCGGCGTTCAGCGGTAATAACCAGCCGCCGGCACCTTCAATCAGTTCAAACTGGCTGTTACTTTGTGGTATCAAAGAATCAAGCTGTCGCAAGCCAAGCGTTTGGCCTTGTGCCAACGCTGCGAGATGCGGCGCGGTAGGTAAACTAAAACAGAGCGGATTGACCGCACTGAGGCTTTGCCCCGTCACTGCCGCCAGGGCTTTGGCATCGGCATTTTTGCCGTCGCTGTCGACCCCACTGGCGACTGGCTTGAGCGCGCTGCAGCGATGACCCAGCAACTGCAGACCCCGTAATATGGCGTTGCTACAGTAAGTTTTACCGGCGTCGGTATCAGTGCCGGTGATAAAAAAACGCTGTGGTGCTGCCAGCTCGGCGAATTCATTCATGGCAGTTGACCAAAAATAAACAGCACCTGATAACTCAGTGGCAGGCCTTGCGTGGTCAGATTGCGCTGATAGGCGTCGGCAAATCGTTGCCAATAACCACGACCAGCCAGTCCCGGCACATTGCCAGCCTTCAGACCAGTATAGTTGGCACCAACCTGTTTAAACTCTCGGGCCAAGGTAAAAACATCCGGGAAAAATAGCTGAAAGGTTTTTTGCTGACCATGACAGTGCAAGCCGCTTGCTTTCGCTGTGCGCAAATAATCAGCAACCGGGCTGAAACTCAAGGTTGGCGGCACTTGACCGGTCTGACGCCAGGCCTGCTGAAATTCATGCATCGATTCTTCCACCAATGTGGTCAAGACAAAATGGCCACCGGGTTTTAACACCCGGACAATTTCGGCAAAGACCGGCGCGGGGTCCGGACACCACTGCAACATCAGCGAGCTGAACACTGTGTCGACACTGTCATCTGGCAACGGGATTTGCGCGGCATTGGCCTGAATAAATTGCCTGGCTATGCCATGGCGTTTGGCTTGCTCCAACATGGCAGCACTCAAATCCAGCGCAATCAGCTCATCGCAATAACTACTCAGATTGTGATGAAACCAACCCGGACCACAGCCTAAATCCAGTAAAGTCCCCTGTTGTTGCTGCGGTAACAACCGCAAAGCATCAAAGGCCACCTCACGCTGTAACCGCGCACTCTGTTCGTACGTTTGTGCCGCTTTTCCGAAATGCGCACTGATTTGTTCTGCTTGCAGTTGGCTTTCCACTGAAAAATCCTGTGATTAATCTGTTAGTTCTAACCCGCGGCGTCAGGTCTGGTTTGTTCCAAAGCCCCGATAAGCGCATGAATCTGTGCCGGGCTGTGCGCGGCCGATAAACAAATGCGTAGCCGGGCCTGCGGCACTGTTGGCGGGCGAATGGCGTGCAGCCAAATCCCGGCTTGTTTGAGAGCCTGACTCCATAACAGCGCGGTGGTATTGTCCTGACAAAGTAGCGGCTGAATGGCGGTAACAGAAGCTGTTAGCGGCAAGCCTGCTGCGGCTGCCCCGCTGCGGAACAACTTGATATTCTCTTCCAGCTTGTCCCGTCGCCACTGCTCTCGCCGGCATATCTCAATGCTGTGCACCATAGCCAGACAAAGCGCCGGTGACAGCGCGGTGCTGTAGATATAATGCCGCGATTGTTGCCGGATAAAATCAATCACCTCGTGACTGCCAGCCAAAAATCCACCTTGCCCTGCTAATGCCTTACCAAAATTAGCCATCAGGCATTGCAGTTGTGTTGCTTGTACGCCGCCGTGTTGCCAGCTGCCGCGCCCTTCTTCGCCAAGCACACCAATGCCGTGGGCATCGTCGAGCAGCAGCGGTTGCTGCGGCGATAACACCGACAGCAGAGCCTGGCTGTCGGTGATGTCACCGTCCATGCTGAACACACCTTCGGTGGCCACCACCACGGCATTATCCTGTGCTTTTGCCAATAGCTGCGCGAGGGCCTGAAAATCCTGATGCGCATAACGCTTAAAACGCAGCTGACCATGCATCAAGACGTCCTGCATCGAGGCATGACAATATTTATCCAGCAGCAACAGCTCGTCTGGCGCCACCAGCGCGCTCAGCATGGCCTGATTGGCAGCAAAGCCGGAGCTGAATAACAACACGGCTTCGACGCCGAGCCAGTCACACAGCACACTGCTAAGCTCCGCATGGGCCGGCTGAAAACCTGTCACCAGCGGCGAGCCGGTCGCTGCACTGCCGACACTGAACGCGGCATCAGCAAACGCCTGACGCAGTGATGGCGCGCTGGCAAGGCCCAGATAGTCGTTGCCGGAAAAATTCAGCATCGTCTGGCCATCAAAGCCAAGCAGACCGTCCGGCAAAGGTTGCAGCAACTGTTCCTGCCGGTACAAGCCCTGGTCGCGGCGCTGCGCCAACCATTGTTGCATCTGCACTAATTGCATATCACTCAGACTGCGGCATGAAACAGACTGGGTTCCAGCTGTTCCTGAATGGCTTGTGCCATCGCCGCTTCATGCGCCTCATCCGACACATCGCCACGCTGTTCTGGTTTTAAACCCAGCTTGGCGAACAATTGCATATCGGCATTGGCTTCCGGGTTTTCCGTAGTCAGTAATTTATCACCATAAAAAATCGAATTAGCGCCGGCCATAAAACACAAGGCCTGCATTTGCTCATTCATCCGGGTCCGGCCCGCAGACAACCGCACATGGCTTTTCGGTAACATGATGCGCGCAACGGCAATAGTGCGGATAAATTCAAAGCCATCTAAATCTTCAACATTTTCCAGCGGCGTGCCGGCGACTTTAACCAGCATGTTGATCGGAACTGATTCCGGATGTTCCGGCAGGTTGGCAATTTGGCGTAATAACGCTGAGCGATCATTGGCACTCTCGCCCATGCCGACGATACCGCCACAGCAGACTTTCATGCCGGCGTCGCGCACGTGCGACAACGTATCTAAACGGTCCTGATAAGTGCGGGTGGTGATGATTTCACCGTAGAATTCCGGCGACGTATCCAGGTTATGGTTGTAATAATCAAGGCCGGCACCGGCAAGCTCCTGCGCCTGATCAGCGGTAAGTTTACCAAGCGTCATACAGGTTTCCAGGCCCATGCCTTTGACGCCTTTAATCATTTCCATGATGTAAGGCATGTCGCGTTGTTTTGGATTACTCCAGGCCGCGCCCATACAAAAACGGCTGGCGCCCTGCTCTTTAGCAGCTTTGGCTTGCGTCAGGACTTTTTCGACTTCGAGCAAACGTTCACGTTCAAGGCCGGTATTGTAATGACCACTTTGCGGGCAATATTTGCAGTCTTCGGCGCAGGCGCCGGTTTTAATCGACAACAAGGTGCTGACCTGCACTTCATTGGCTGGAAAGTTCGCCCGGTGTACTAATTGCGCACGGAACATCAAGTCGTTAAATGGCAGCGCAAACAGTGCGTTAACCTCGGCCAAAGTCCAGTTGTGGCGCACTTCAGTCAGGCTTGGGTCAGTAAAAAGCGAATGCATAAGAGTCCCTGTATTTCGTTTGTCTTTGTCTGGGTTTGCCGCTAGTCTATCGGCGCGCCGCGCCTTGTCAACGCGTACCAGTTCATCAGGTTTACCAGTGGTTATTATATGAGCATTGATTTGCAGTTTGACCGCCAGCATTTGTGGCATCCTTATACTTCGATGGCCAATCCTTTGCCGGTCTATCCGGTCAAACGGGCCTCCGGCGTCCTGCTGGAGCTGGAAGATGGCCGCGTTTTAGTCGACGGCACCTCCAGCTGGTGGGCAGCCATTCATGGGTACAATCATCCTGAACTCAATGAGGCCGTGACCAATCAATTGCAGCAGATGAGCCACGTGATGTTTGGCGGCATCACCCACGCGCCGGCGGTAGAACTGGGTAAACGACTGCTGCAACTGGTCCCCCCGGCGTTACAACATATTTTTTATGCCGACAGCGGCTCTATTGCCGTCGAAGTGGCGCTGAAGATGGCGCTGCAGTTTCAGCTGGCGCGTGGTCATTCCGATAAAACCAAAGTACTGAGTCTGCGTAAGGCTTATCATGGCGATACTTTTGCCACTATGGCGCTGTGTGATCCGGTTGATGGCATGCACGCGATGTTTCAGGGGCAGCTGACTGCGCATGTCTTTGCGAGCGCGCCGGAGCGGGCATTTGACGACCACTGGCAACACAGTGATGGTCAGGCACTGCGGGACATATTTCAGCAACATCACGCGCAACTCGCCGCCTTTGTACTGGAACCTGTCCTTCAGGGTGCCGGCGGCATGCGGCTCTATCATCCGGAATATCTGCGTCTGGCGCGGCAGCTCTGCGACCAATATGACGTGTTATTGATTGGCGATGAAATTGCCACCGGTTTTGGTCGCACCGGCAAACTCTTTGCCGTTGAGCATGCCGGGATAGTCCCGGATATTCTGTGCCTCGGTAAAGCCCTAAGCGGCGGTTACATCACGTTGGCGGCTACGCTTTGTACTAAGGCAGTGGCCGATGGCATCAGCAGTGGCGCTGTTGGTGCTTTGATGCATGGTCCAACCTATATGGCCAACCCGCTGGCCTGCGCTGTTGCCTGCGCCAGCTTAAAAATAATTCAAACCGGCGCCTGGCAAAGACAAGTCCAGCAGATAGAACTGCAGTTACAGCAGTTGAAACGGCTCACGCACTATCCGGCCGTCAAAGCAGTACGAGTGTTAGGCGCAGTTGGTATTGTCGAGATGTACAGCAATATTAATGTCGCTAAAGCGCAAGCGCTGATGGTGGCCCGCGGTGTCTGGATCCGGCCTTTTGGCAATCTGTTTTATTTGATGCCGCCGTATATTATCCAGGAAGCTGAGCTGTCGCAGCTGATCGCAGCGTTGGAGTTTATTGTGCAGCAGGATGTTTTGCATCAGGCGCAGGCGTTGCCGGGCGCCTAGATTTGGTAGAAGAAACTTAACGCCGCCATTGCAATCAGCAATAAAGCCACTGAGTTGTATTGCTGGCGGTCGGTCGCCCTGCGCAGGCGGAATTGATTTAATACAATGCTGCACAGACTGACGAGACAGCACCACCACAACAAATAAATCAACTGGCCGGTTAAGGTCGGCTCCCAATAATCGCGGATCTGAATGCCCCAATAACGCACCAGGCCGGAATTCATTTCCGGTTTGGCCATGTGGCTTAGGCCCAGCGCCACAATCAGAATGACCCAACCAATCACCGACAACCAATGAAAACTCAGCACCACCCAATCCGGGCCTTTACGGCGGTTTTTACGCGGTTGGCTGCGAAGAGGTTCGTTCACTGCACTGTTCCTTCGGTTTGTGACAAGTTTTGCTTGTGCTTAAGCGCTGCCTGCGTATCATTACACCTCCTGAATTAAAATCAAACTTTTCAAAAGCGCAAGTTGGAGCCTGATGCATGACGCATGCAGTGATTAAAGACGTACTTGCCGGCCAGTATGCTGCCGGTGCCACTATTACCGTCAAAGGTTGGATCCGGACTCGTCGTGATTCCAAAGCCGGTATTTCTTTCCTCGCCGTACACGACGGCAGCTGTTTCGAAGCACTGCAAGCCGTCGCTCCGGCTGAATTGAATAATTATGAATCTGAGATTAAGCGTCTGACGACGGCCTGCTCTGTGATTGTCACCGGTACCGTGGTGAAATCTGAAGGCCAGGGGCAGGCATATGAAATTCAGGCAAGCAACGTTGAAGTGCTTGGCTGGGTCGAAAATCCGGACACTTACCCGATGGCACCAAAACGCCACAGCATGGAATATCTGCGGGAACAGGCGCATTTACGCGCCCGCACCAATATGGTTGGTGCTATTACCCGCGTCCGGCATTGTCTGGCGCAAGCCATCCACCGTTTCTTCCACGAGCGTGGTTTTTATTGGATCAGCACGCCAATCATCACTGGCGCCGATGCTGAAGGTGCCGGCGAAATGTTCCGTGTCAGCACGCTGGATTTAGAAAACCTGCCGCGCGATGACAAAGGCCATATCGATTACAAACAAGACTTCTTCGGCAAAGAGACTTTCCTGACCGTTTCAGGTCAGCTCAACGTTGAAACCTACGCCTGTGCGCTGTCGAACGTTTATACCTTTGGCCCGACCTTCCGTGCCGAAAACTCTAACACCACCCGCCATTTAGCTGAGTTCTGGATGATTGAGCCGGAAGTGGCCTTTGCTGAACTCAAAGACGTGGCGCAGCTCGCAGAGGACATGCTGAAGTACGTGTTTAAAGCAGTACTGGCTGAACGCGCGGACGATATGGCATTTTTCGCTGAGCGCGTTGACGACAAAGCGATCAGCCGTCTGCAGCAAATCGTCGAATCCAGCTTTGTACGGATGGATTACACCGATGCCATCACTATCCTGCAAAACTGTGGCAAAAAGTTCGAATACGCCGTGGAATGGGGTGTGGATTTACAATCAGAACACGAGCGTTATCTCGCCGAAGTACATGTCGGTGCGCCGGTGATCCTGCAAAACTATCCAAAAGACATCAAAGCATTTTACATGCGGATGAACGAAGACGGTAAAACCGTCGCGGCGATGGATATTCTGGCACCTGGCATCGGCGAAATCATCGGTGGTAGCCAGCGTGAAGAGCGTCTGGAGCAGTTAGATGCGCGGATGGATGCGATGGGTCTGAACAAAGAAGACTACAGCTGGTACCGCGACCTGCGCCGTTATGGCACAGTGCCACACGCTGGTTTTGGCCTCGGTTTTGAACGTTTAGTTTCTTATGTGACCGGCGTAGGCAACGTACGCGATGTCATTGCGTTCCCGCGTACACCGGGCAACGCTGAGTTCTAAACGCTGCCACAATAAAAAAAACCGCCAAATGGCGGTTTTTTTTATTGGCTATTAGCTACTGGTAGTCGCTGAAAAACTCACTGACTTCCAGCGCAGGCCGCTGCGGCGCCTCTGAAGCACAAGTACCAAGATACAGATAACCAACAATCTCATCGTCGTCAGCAAGCCCCAGAGCCTGCCGGACAAATTCATACTGGGTATAAGCACCGGTGCGCCAAATACCACCGAAACCCAAAGCAAATGCGGCTTGCTGCATGGCCATCACGGCACAAGCGGCAGATTGCACCTGCTCTGCCACCGGCACTTTGTGATGGTCCCGACATTTAGCGATACAAGCAATCACCATCGGTGCGCGCAACGGCAACTGGCGGGCGCGTTCTAATAAATCGTTGGCAATAGCCGGATCTTCTTCCAGTGCGGCTTCCGCAAAAATATCACCCAGTTTTGCCAATGCCTGTTTCCCGGTAAACACAACAAATCGCCAGGGCCGCAGGCCACCGTGGTCAGGGACCCGCAATGCGGCTTGTTTAATCAGCTGTAAGGCTTCGCCTTGTGGCGCCGGCTCAGTCAGGCGGGAGGAGGAATAGCGGGTAGTTAATAAGGTAATGGCGTCCATAAATAAACCCTTAGGAAAGACCCGCTAAGGCTAGCAAACTTCGGCTTCAAACGACAACCTCATTTGCCCAAGCCATAGCTGA
Source organism: uncultured Chromatiaceae bacterium (assembly GCA_946482325.1). Next base: position 31,732 of record CAMLRA010000020.1, read on the forward strand.
ATGCGTTAAATTCAAACTAAAAGCGTTATATTTCAGCGAATTAAACACCAAGCGTACTTTGATAGAACTGCAGATAAGCGCCAGCAGCCTGCTGCCAGTCAAATACCTGCGCCATGCCACGTTGTTGCACACTGCGATAACTGCGTTTGTTTTGATAGAGCGCGTTGGCTTGTTGCAGCGCGTCATAAAGTGCGTCGACACTTGGCTCAGCAAACACAATGCCGGTTGCACCCCGTACCGGAAAACCAACCACTGTGTCTTTTAGGCCACCGGTTGCACGTACCACAGGTACTGTACCATAGCGCAAACTGTAAATCTGATTCAGGCCACAAGGTTCAAATAAACTTGGCATCAGAAAAAAATCGCCGGCCGCTTCAACCTGATGAGACAGCGGCTCGTCGAAACCTTCCAGTAAGCGAAATTGTTGCGGAAATTGCTGTTCGAGCTGGCGTAATGGCTGGATAAATTGCTGCTCGCCAGTGCCCATCACCACCACCTGCGCCTCTGTGTCGGTTAAAAAACGCTGTAACGCCGGAATGAGCAGGCTAAACCCTTTTTGCCCCGTCACCCGGCTGACACTGACAAACAGCGGTGCCTTGCTGTCCGGCAGCTGGGCTTGCCTGCGCAGTTCTGCTTTACATAGCTTTTTACCGGCCAAATCGCTGGCATCATAACGGCAAATTAGGCTGAGATCGGTGGCCGGGTTCCAGCGGCTATAATCGCAGCCATTTAAAATGCCGCGAAAATAGTGCTGTTTTTGCTGATACAACGCCGACAAACCGTTAGCGGCCGGTTCAGACAACAATTCGTCGCGATAACCCGGACTTACCGTATTCACCGCGTCCGCCTGCCACAAACCAAGTGCCAGTAAGGTAGTCGGTAAGTCTGCCGGCAATTGCCAGTGTGCAAGACCTAATAAGCCCAGTTGATCCCGGCCAAAACCTTGCTGATACGCAGCGTTGTGCACCGTCAGTACAAACTTGCTGTTTGCCAATGCGCCATGGCGCAGCTCTTTGAGGTAACAACTGGCCAGCGCACTTTGCCAATCATGGCCGTGCACAATATCAACGGGGTCGGTTTGTCGCACCAGATATTCCAGCGCAGCTTTACAAAACATGGCAAAACGTTCGAGATTATCCGGATAAGGCTGTTCGCCATCATCATAAGGCCGTGGCCGCTGAAAAAACTGATGATGCTCAATCAGCGCCACCGGAATGTCGTCGACCACAGTGTGGCGGACCGCACAGCCATAAGTCTGAGCGCCGAGATTAAAATACAGCGACTGCCACTCAGGCGTGCAGCTAACCCCGTACAAAGCGCCATAACGTGGCATGATTATCTGCACTGAATGGCCGGCTTGCTGCAAGGCTTTGGCCAGGCCGCGGGTTGCGTCAGCCAAACCTCCGGTTTTCAACAATCCTTCAAATTCACTGCAGATAAACGCCAAACGCATGCCAACTCCTTAATCAAACCCGACCATAGCCCCTTTCGGGATCACCACGACGCCATCCGGAGAGACATGGAAGCGTTGTTTGTCTAACACCGGATCTTCGCCGATCACTGTGCCAGGCGCAATCTTGACATCTTTGTCGATAATAGCACGGCGGATACGACAACCCCGGCCGATGTCGTTATTGCCCATCAGCACACTTTTCTCGACATAAGCATGGCTATGTACGTGCACGTTGTAACCAAGGATCGAGTGATACACGATGGCGCCACTGACGATACAGCCTGCCGCCACCATTGAACTGATCGCTTGACCAGTGCGGTTGGCTTCATCATGGACAAACTTCGCCGGCGGTACCGGTGGTGTATAACTGCGCATCGGCCAGTATTTGTTGTACAAGTCAATCGGCGGCACCACAGAAATCAAATCCATATTGGCTTCGTAATACGAATCGATGGTGCCGACATCGCGCCAATATCCACGGACTTCTTCTTTTTCACCGCGAATACGGTTGCTGGAAAAGTCGTAAACGTAGACGTCGCCGCCTGGGAACAATTTTGGAATGATGTTATGGCCAAAATCGTGTTTAGAATCGACTTGCGCCGCATCTTCTTCCAGTACTTCAACCAAAGTTTTGGCTTCAAAGATATAGTTGCCCATCGACGCCAGCACATAATCCGGCCGGCCCGGAATGGTTTTGGGATTGGACTTGGGTTTTTCCTCAAAGCCAATCATCCGGCCATCGGCGTCGACTTCAATGATGCCAAATTCGTGCGCATCTGCGACAGGTACCGGAATAGCGGCAACGGTCAGTTTGGCATTGTGCTGGCGGTGGAATTCCAGCATCTGGCGCACATCCATTTTGTAGATATGATCACCGCCAAACACACACACATGCTCCGGGTCTAAGCCTGAAATGAGATGTAAATTCTGGTAAACCGCGTCTGCGGTGCCAAGATACCAGTGTTTACCGGTCTGCATCTGCGCCGGGATTGGGTCGATAAAACGGCTGGTTAAACCGGTCACCCGCCAGGCCCGGCTCAGATGTTTCATCAGGGAGTGCGATTTAAATTGGGTAATGACAAAAATCTGCAGTAAATCCGAATTTACGAAATTGTTCAGCACAAAATCTATAATCCGGTAATTACCGCCAAAAGGTACAGCGGGTTTGGCACGGATACCGGTCAGTGGCGCTAAACGCGTCCCCTCACCTCCGGCCAGAATCATCGTTAACACACCTGACATATCAGACTCCCTGTAGATTTCGACAAACTGCGCTTGCTGTTGCTCAGTTAACTAAGCAAGGCCAATACCATGATTGGCAGTTACGCCGATAAATCCCGCTGTGCTCGGGATATACCACTGCGGCGTCCGGACCAATTTATGGCGGTCCGATGGCAACAGTATGACAACACGCGTTATTTTGGTGCAAAGTCTGTGACTTGCACCAATTTGGCGTGTTGCATCCGTATGACAGCTACTTAACGTGGGAATCAGCTTTGGAGCAAGTGAAATCTGAAAAAATTGTTTTCAGGACAGGCAACAACAAGCATCAGAGTTTCTGCCAGTTGTTGCCTGAGATCTGCAAGACAGGGGCTTTACAACGTCAAATCCGGGCAGCGAGCTCTGCCCCCTGGCGGATCGCCCGTTTCGCATCCAGTTCTGCCGCGACTGAAGCGCCGCCGATCAGATGGCTGGTGACGCCCATGCCGGTTAACTCATCATGCAGACTGCGTTGGCTTTCCTGGCCTGCGCAGACCACCACATGGTCCACGTCCAGACAACGCTGCTGGCCATCTATTTCAATCCACAGACCCTCATCGTCAACCCGCAGATATTGCACGCCGGCTAACATGTCGACACCTTTTTTCTTCAGTGAACTGCGGTGGATCCAACCGGTGGTTTTGCCAAGACCTGCCCCAACTTTGCTGGTTTTACGCTGCAGCAGATAAATTTTGCGCGGCGAAGTCGGGCTGATCTCGGCCGGCAACAAAGCTCCGCGATGAGCGAAGGACTTATCAATACCCCAGTCCTGTAACCAGGCTTCGGGTTGCAGAGTGAGTGAATGTGGTTCAGTCAGATATTCAGCGACATCAAAGCCAATCCCACCGGCGCCAATGACGGCGACTGTCTGCCCGACCGGTTGATGATCACGCAGCACATCCAGATAACTCAGCACTTTCGGATGGTCAACGCCTGGTAGCTGCAACGCGCGCGGTACAATACCACTGGCAATGACAATTTCATCAAAACCTCCGGCTTTAAGGTTGTCCGCTGTCTGCGGGTTATTCAGTTCAACTTTGACCGAGTGTAGTTTAAGCATTTGTGCAAAATAGCGCAGTGTTTCATGAAACTCTTCTTTACCTGGCACTTGCTTAGCGTAATTAAACTGGCCACCGATTTTGTCGTCCTTATCAAACAACGTCACCTGATGGCCACGTTGAGACGCGTAGACTGAAAATGCCAGACCCGCAGGACCCGCACCAACCACAGCAATTTTCTTCGGCTTGGCGGCCGGGGTGAAATTGAGTTCAGTCTCATAACAAGCCCGTGGATTTACCAGACAAGTGGCACGTTTTTTCTGGAAAATATGATCCAGGCAGGCCTGATTGCAAGCAATACAAGTGTTAATAAGCTCAGGCGTGCCGGCGGCAGCTTTATTCACGAATTCCGGGTCGGCTAAAAATGGCCTGGCCATACAAATTAAATCGGCTTCGCCTTTGGCCAGAATATCTTCGCCGACTTCCGGCGTGTTGATCCGGTTGGTGGCCACCACCGGAATGCCAACTTGTTGTTTGATTTGTGCCGTGATCCAACGAAACGCAGCGCGCGGCACCATAGTGCCTATGGTTGGAACCCTGGCCTCATGCCAGCCAATGCCCGTATTGATTAAGGTCGCGCCGGCATCTTGTACCGCTTTGGCCAGCTCAACTACTTCGTCATAGCTGTTGCCGTCTTCGACTAAATCCAGCATTGACAGGCGGTAGATAATGATAAAGTCGTCGCCGCATTTTGCGCGCACTGCGCGGATAGTTTCCAGCGCGAGCCGGCAGCGGTTGGCAAAACTACCGCCCCATTCGTCTTGGCGCTGATTGGTGCGCTGACAGATAAACTGATTAATCAGATAACCTTCAGAGCCCATAATCTCAACACCGTCGTATCCGGCTTTTTTCGCCAAAGCTGCAGAATGGGCAAAATCTTTGATAGTGCTGCGGACCTGGCGGCCGGACATTTCTGCAGGCTTAAAGGGGGTGATTGGCGATTGGATGGCGCTCGGTGCCTGATTGAGCGGATGGTAACCGTAACGACCGGCATGCAGCAGCTGCAAACAAATTTTTGCGCCATAAGGATGCACAGCTTCTGTTAACAAACGGTGTTTACCGGTTTGCCAGAACCAGCTGAGCTGGCTGCCAAAAGGTACCAGCGACCCGCGCATATTCGGGCTGATGCCGCCGGTGATGATGAGGCCAACACCGCCTTTGGCACGCTCGGCATAAAACGCTGCGAGCTTGTGAAAACCGTCTTTTTCTTCTTCAAGGCCGGTGTGCATACTGCCCATGATCACCCGGTTCTTCAGCTGGGTGAACCCCAAATCTAGCGCTGCTAATAAATGCGGATAAGACACTTTGACCTCTCTGGTCATACCTGTTGAATGTTGCCGAATGTAACTGCTTTTTCAGATGCTGACAAGCACCGCTGCCGGTGAGATCCAGCGCAATGACACACATTTTCTTACAAATTGCCGTCGAACCCGGCTGCTGAATTGGGTATCTTAGCCATAACTGTAAATGTATCGAAGGTTAGTTGAATGTCTGAGCAAAAACCTGGTTTTATCCGTCGTTTGCTGCAATCTGTGTGGCATGGGTTCCGGTTTATCCGCAATTTTGTGTTAAATTTCGTGTTTGTCGCGCTGTTTATTGGTTTTATCGCAGTGATGTTCAGCGAAGAGGAAGCGGTACAAGTTGAGCCTTCAACTGCGCTGGTGCTGGCACTCAAAGGTGATCTGGTTGAAGAGAAACGCTGGGTCGACCCGATGGAAAAAGCCATCAGTGAATCCACCGGTTCCGAAGAAGAGCAGCCTGAAGTACTGGTGCGTGACTTGGTTAAAGTGATCGATGAAGCGACGAAAGACGAGCGGATTAAGCTCATGGTCCTGACGTTGTCCGATCTCGGCAGCGGTTCACTGGATAAACTGCAGACCGTTGGTGCGGCGTTGGAGCGCTTTAAAGCCGCCGGCAAAAAGATTTTTGCCACCGGTGCCTATTACAGCCAGAACCAGTATTTCCTTGCCAGTTATGCCGACAGTATTAATTTAAATCCGATGGGAGCTGTGATCCTTGAAGGATATGGCTCTTATCCGATGTACTACAAAGCGGCGCTGGAAAAACTACAAATTTCGACGCACGTGTTTAAAGTAGGCACCTACAAATCTGCAGTGGAACCTTTTACCCGCAACGATATGTCGCCTGAAGCTAAAGAGGCCAACAGTGCTTGGTTACAAGAGCTTTGGCAGAACTACAAACAACAAGTGGCAGAGCGCCGTGGTTTTGCTCCGGATAACTTTGACGAAACTTTTGCTAGGCTCTACGAGCGGATCAATGCTGCCAATGGGGATATGACGCAATATGCTTTAGACGCCAAACTGGTCGATAGCATCAAAACCCGCGAGGAGTTCCGTCAGGAGATTATCGCTCTGGTTGGTGAAGACAAAGAGCATCATACTTTTAATCAGGTGCATTATGACGATTACGCCAGCTTGGTGATCCCGCCGTTCCCGGTGACCAATCCGATGACCGATAAAGTCGGCCTGATTGTTGCGCGCGGTGCTATCGTCGATGGTAATGTCAAAGCCGGTATGATTGGTGGCGAAAGTACAGCAAAACTGCTGCGTAACGCCCGTTATGACGAAAAAGTCAAAGCTGTGGTGCTACGCATTGACAGCGGTGGCGGCAGTGCTTTTGCTTCCGAACAAATTGCTCAGGAGATCCGGCTGTTAAAAGCTGCGGGTAAACCGGTCATTGCATCAATGGGCGCTGTGGCAGCCTCTGGCGGCTATTGGATCGCCGCCCCTGCCGATCAGATTTTTGCCGCTCCAACCACTATCACTGGTTCTATCGGTATTTTTGCGCTGTTCCATACCGCGGAAAATGCGATGTCTACCATTGGTCTGAATGTAGATGGTGTTGGCACTACTGAGCTGGCTGGCTTTTCCTCTGGCTTGCCACTCTTTAAAGGTTTATCCGGTGATGCAGAGAAACTGCTGCAACGTAGTATCGAAAATGGCTATGACGAGTTCATTACGCACGTCAGCACGACCCGTAATATCGACAAGGCCCAGGTCGATAAAATCGGCCAGGGCCGTGTTTGGACTGGTCAGAAAGCATTAGAGTTAGGCCTGGTAGATAAACTCGGAACACTGGAAGATGCCATCGCTGCAGCAGCAGAGAAAGCCAGTCTGAAACATTTTGATGTGCAGGTGATTGAACAGGAACTAACCGAACAAGAAAAATTGTTGGCTCAATTGTTTGGCAGCGCCAAAGTCTTTGGTTTACTGCCAGAGCAATCGGTCAGCCAGACCCCAGTGAAAAAGTTGATGAAACAGCTGAATCAAGAACTGTCTGTATTAAGTCAGTTTAATGATCCAAATGGCCTGTATTCAGTCTGTTTCGCCTGTCAGGTGCAATAAGTTACGCAATAATGCACACGATGATAGAAAAGCCGGTTCACACCGGCTTTTTTGTTTATGACAATACAGGGTGCGGAAAGTACTCAGGCGATTTGCAATGATGCTTGAGGGCCCTGAAAGCAAAAACCCCGCTAGATAGCGGGGTTTTCTATAATTTGGCGGAGAGAAAGAGATTCGAACTCTTGAAGGGCTACTAACCCTCGCCGGTTTT